>DATAXH010000169.1:0-8265 GCA_036266775.1 Candidatus Babeliales bacterium
TTGCTGCCATTAATCCTCTCTCAAGCAACTTAATCCTTTGATAATGAGGTAATTGTTTTTTCTCTCTGTCTAAATCTATATAAACGGGTACAGGCTGTCGTTTATCTACAACAGATAAATCTGTAGACATTCCAATACCAAGTAGTTTCAACGATGGAATCCATCCATCCCACCAAATAGGAGAGCCATTTGTATAACTTATCACTTTACCTTGAACAAATGTCTTATCTTCAAAAAAAGTTAAACGAAAGGGTTTATTTAAAGATAATGTATGTTTAATATTACTAATATGCCCCTGATTATATATCTTGTACTTACGCTTTTGGCGATCTTCAATTTCTATATTATCTCCATTAATACGTAATTCAAATTTTGGAATATCCAATAATTCCTCAGGCTCATTACATTGTTCAACTATTGCTCGTAAATACTTTGTAAAATTTTTACCATCTATGCTTCTCTCTATATACATAAGAACAGATACATTAATTTTCCTGAATCTTTCAAAATATCCTTTGCTTCTAGAATATCTTTTATAATATTCAGCATCAATTTCTGATAAATGCTCAAACTTAATGATTCCTTCTGAATCATCATCCGGTATAAATCGTGCTGCAGATTCATATATATCATGATAATTTCTTGCATAATAAATTTGTAATTTTCCAGGAATTACCTTCTTATTAGAATGATCAAAACCATCATAAAAATCATGCTTATCAATTATGTGCCACTTTTGCACTTCTTTTTCTTGATCATTCATTCCAAAACACATGTTACTTAATAAACATAAAACCAATTGCAATAGGAATATCACTATAAACCCTTTTATTTCCTAAAAATTATAAAAAAATTAAGCGCCCATATATGAGCGCTTAATAATAATTACATATTTTATCGTTGTTTTTTAAATTCATCATGTCGACCGCATGATTTTTTTTCATCATGATGTCGCCGCTTCGCTTCACGCAACTGAAGATACATATTATCAATCACACGATCAAGTGTAGCATAAAAATCCATACCTTCATGCTCATATGATGAATTCAGACTATAATCAGCACTTTTGACATGTAATTCAACACGATGATGACGATGAACACGGCTCGGTTCAAGATAGAGATCAATAAAGACTGGGCCACGATCATCATGCAAAAATTCAACTACGCGTTCAAGTTGACCATTTGCATATTCTTCCATGACATCGGAATGATCCATGTTACGAAAAACAATACGTTTATTCATTGTAAAACTCCTGTATCCCAAAAATTGTTTTCAAGGATAAGTTCAATATATTGCTCTACAATAGAATAAAACAAATTATCGAGTTCGTACAATAAATTTGATTGGCACACCACGTAAATCATATTCTTGTCGCAATACTTTTTCAAAATACGCAAGTTGTGATGCCCCAAACCATGTTGGCTGATTGACGTGCATCACAATGGTAATTGGTGCACTGTTAATTTGATGAGCAGAATAAAATGTTAATAAATTTTTATTATGATACAACGGACGTCTGACTGATGCTTCTTTAAACAGTTGCGTTAATTCATTTTGATTAAATTTACGAGAATAACGATCCCATATTTCTTTAACCGCAGGTAAAATTTTACCCACATTTTTTCCTGTTTTACATGAAATATTGAGCGTTATTATTTTCTTTAAAAAGAAATCGTATTCAGATAAAGCATGATCAAATCGAACTTTAGTTCCTTCATCAACAAGATCATATTTGTTAAATAAAATAATTAAAGCTTTATACTGACTATCAAATGCATAAAACGCTAATTTCAATTCTTGATCAACAACTGATTCCGCACTTGCATCAATAAGCAACAGAACAATGTCAGATTTTTTCAATGCCTGCATGGTACTTTGCACCATCATACCTTCAAGTGGTTCAGTCACCGAACGCATTCTTCGAACACCAGGAGTATCAGAAAGTTGTATATCTTCTTGATAAAAAGTTACTCGTTCAGCAAGCGCTTCACGCGTTGTACCCGCTTCAGCGGATACAATTGCACGTTCTTTTTGAAGTAATAAATTCATCAGTGATGATTTACCCACATTAGGTTTGCCAAGTAACATGACTTTAAATGCAGGCTCTTCAACCTCAACCATTACTGGTACAGGCAAATGCTCAACAATCAGCTCCAGTAAATCAACAATATTTTTTCCATGAGCAGCGGAAATAAAACAACTTTTTGTAAAACCAAGCCCCTCAAATTCATATACATTCTCTACTGCATCTTTAACATCAACTTTGTTGATCACTAAAAATACTGTTTTACCATGCTTATGAAGAAGCTGCGCAATTTCACGATCTTCATTGACTAAACCAGCTTTTCCATCAACCACAAAAAGAACAATATCAGCTGATTCTATCATTGATAATGCGATAGCACGTGATTGACTTAAAATAGGATCTTGCGTTTTGCGCAAACTGATACCGCCAGTATCAATCAGTTCAAAACTTCTCCCTTGCCATGAAATAGTATCGCGTAAAAAATCACGCGTTACACCTTCAAGATCAAGTGCAATAGCTTTAACATTTTCAGACAAACGGTTAAATAATGTAGATTTGCCAACGTTGGTGCGACCAACAATGACAACATGAGGAAGTTTAATTTTTTTCATTGATTTTCACGTATTTCGGTAACAGTTCCTGGAAAATGACGCATTACCATTGCAGCAGTTTTCCATTTGTTTTCATCTGAAACATCAATACGGGACTCATTATTTTTATGTACTGATGCAACTGTTGTTTTTTGATTGTTGTAACGGGGACTTGCATGAAACCCGCTGCCGTTTGGGCTATGGCGAGCTCCATTTGCTGAAGATGGAGTAAATTGTTTTGCTACTGGTTTTGCAGCAACAGTTTCTTCACTCTTAATTTTTTTAGTTTGAATTTCTGCTTTATATGTTCCAGTAAATTGTGTGTCGAGCAACACATTTGCTGAAAAAAGATCACGTAATAATGGCTGCCACAATGATTGTGTACTGTCTAACCATTCTTTGAAAAGAACAAAATCTTTGGACAGTTCAACTGACAAACGATGATTTTCAGGCACATATGCAATAAAACGCGCTTGTTTAAAAACTGAATGAACTAACGGCTCATTCAAAGAAGCAACTTTTGCAATAAATTTTAACCATTTTTGATCATAATCCATTGCTTCATCTTCTTGAATGTCATTATCTTCTTGCTCTTCGCATTCATCATCAACTTCTTCAGCGTCAGCGTTAGCGATTGCCAATGTGCAAGGAGCGGATCCATCATTATTATTATTTTTTTTAGCATCTTGAGCGCACAAACTCAATAAAATAATTTCCAAGAAAACATGTTGCAACGTAGTTTTCAAAAAAACCTCTTCATGAGTATATAACACTTCGATCATGCGATGAAGATCATGTAATGTACAATAACGAGCAGTTGACTCAAGTAATTTGGCTGATGCAATAAGTTCGTGCGGTTGCACATCGTATTTCATCCATAATAAAGCGCGTAACAATATCACCATGCGTTGCCAAATAAATTCAGCTTTGTGTTTATCAATAGCAAGCGAATGCAATAACTTTACTAAATTTTGAGCTTCCCCTTGCATCGTTAATTGAATAAGATTCATAATCTGCTGATCATCAATATGACCGAGTAATGCAAGTACAGCTTCTTTATTAACCACAGCATTTGAAAATCTAATTTGTTCAAGCAGATTTAATGCATCACGAGCTGAACCTTCAGTATGTCGGACAATCAGGTCAAGCGCTTCATCAGTGTGTGCAATCTTTTCTTGTTTGCAAATGAAAATAAGATGATTTTTTAATATTTCATGCGGTATTGGCGTAAAAAAGAGTTGAAAACAACGAGACCGTACCGTATCAATAATTTTATGAGGATTAGTTGTTGCTAAAATAAACAACGCTGTTGCTGGAGGCTCTTCTAAAATTTTTAATGCTGCATTAAATGCTGCCTTACTGAGCATATGTGCTTCATCAATCAAATACACTCGTTTACGCCCCATGATTGGAAGCAGAGAGGACGATTCAATTACTGCACGAATATTATCAACACCAGTATGGGAAGCCGCATCAATTTCAACAAAATCAGGATGATTTCCTTCTTTCATTGCAACGCATGATACACACGCTAAACAAGGAATAGAATGTTTTTTTGGATCTTTTTGAAATAATGGTAAAGCATGACAATTAACCGCTGCTGCAAAAACCCGCGCCGTTGAAGTTTTTCCACATCCACGTTGCCCTGCGCATAAATAGACAGGAAAATAATGTCCCAGATAAAGACTATTTTTAAGAATACGAACAGCGAGATCTTGGCCAACAATGTGATCAAAATCCTGAGATCGCCATTTTCTACTTAAGTTTAATACAACAGAACTCATTGAATCTTTACCTAAAAACATAAACTTTTAAGACTGATCCGCCCTCGCCCCTCTTTCGCCAAGGCTTCAAAGCGCAGGCAAGGCTATGGCGGACACATTCTCACTTTTCTTACAACACAAAATTATTTTATATGTCAGAGAATGTGAAATGGGAAAGCATCTACAAGAAACTGACTACATCCTGCTGCTTCTTTTCAGACCTGACAGATTATGCACTCTATCTCTTTATCTACTTTCCCATTATTTACAATCCTACTCCGCTCTATTGAGCTTCGTAGGATATACTTTTTATTGATTTCAAAATTATTTAACTAAACAAGCTTGTCCGTCTACGCCTTCGATCCGTTTCCGCCTACGGCTTCTTCGGACTCACGCTACATCGGACAGTCTTCGCCTTTGCTATCAAAGTTCTTGTGCTTGCTAAATTTTTCTTTTGCGGCGCAGCCAGACGAAGCTCGTTAGAGCGAAGACTGGTGGAGAGAGAGGGATTCGAACCCTCGATGCCCCTTTCGAAACATACATGATTTCCAATCATGCTCCTTCAACCACTCAGACATCTCTCCAGAGAAACCTGTTCTCCGTAGCTTTATGCGAAGGAGGATTTACTCTTGGGCATCCAATTGCTGAAATGCAATTTCAACATCAGTTGGAGCTTCTTCAGTTACCGGCTCTTTAACGCCTTTTTTAGTAACTTGAGCTTCACTAACACTTTTTGTGTTTTTCGCAGCTATATCTTTACCGCGAGCAACTGCATCTGCAAGATAGCCCAAAATTAAGCTAATTGATTGAGGAGAATCATCATTTGCAGGAATTACATAATCAATTAATGAAGGATCCGAATTAGTATCGACAATACCAACTACGGGGATACCCATTAAAACAGCTTCTTTAACTGCTGATTGCTCTTTTGTTACATCAACAACAACAATTGCACCAATTGGCAATGCTAATTTTCTAATGCCGCCAACTGTTTTTTCAAGCTTATCAGCTGTTTTTCTATATAAGTTAAGTTCTTTTTTAGTATAAAAAGGATTGCTTTCAGATTTTGCCAAAATATCTTCATAATGAAGCAATCTTGTTAAAGATTTTTTAACTTGACTAAAATTAAGCAAGGTTCCACCTAACCATCTATGATTAACATAAGGTTGGTTTAATCTACGGCCAACTTTTTCAATTGCATCTGCCGCAGCCTTTTTAGTACCCACCCATAAAACAGTTCCGCCTTGAACAGCTACTGATTCTAAAAATTTCTCTGATTTGTCCAACTGGAAAGCAGTTTTAGAAACATCAATCAAATGTACTTTGTTTTTGTAACCCCAAATGAATTTCTCCATCTTAGGACACCAGCGTGACTTTTGATGACCAAAATGAACGCCTGCTTTTACCAATTCTCCGAACAATTCTTTAAAATCTCTCATCCAAACATCCTTTATACTTTTATTTCATTCATAGAAAGTGTAACAAAATCCCAGAAAAAAGCTAGATTTTTATTCCTCTACCCCAATAACTTCATTCTTAGCAACTGCCTGATCAAAACGTCGTCCCAACAAAAAGGCAACTCCAAACCATAAAACTATTACTCCTGCAAAAAAGAAGGAGTGAGCCGGCAGTATGAATGTTTCCCCCATTTTGGAAGTGAAAAAATTAAACGTAGATCCAGCGCTTTTAGCAAATTTACTGCCAAATGCATCAATCCATGATTTTGATTTAAACTTGATTTCTTTAACGGTCGGCAAATACAAACTTTCCCGTACAGGAGCAAGAAATGCATAATTTAATGCAGTAAATACCACAAATGCATTTCGCAACGATTCTGGGGATGTTTCAAATATCAGATAAAAAAGACAAACTCCCATAGAAAAAGGAATCAACATCAAACAAATACGCGTTCCCAAGCGCGCAAGCAAGGCTTGAGTGCCAACAAGCGAAATAACAAATCCAACCAAATGGGCTTTAAATGCAATTTCAAATAATACTCTGGAAACATCAGAAATATGCTGTGCCCCAGCTTCTGCAACCCCTAAACGTAAATATCCAAGTACGGTTGAAACAACTTCATAAAAGAAAACCATCCCAAAAATACCCAATACATATGGATATTTCAAAAACATTTCAAGGCCTGCAAATACACTTGGCTTAGATTCCGTTTTTTTATGCTTTTCAAGCTGGTACGCTGCTTCATATCCATGCATTAAATACCCTGGCACTGTTCTAATAAACATAATAGCAACCGCAGGAACTAATGCTAAAAAGAGCGACGAAATGATCAAAATTAATTGATGCGCTTGAACGTGTGTTAAACATGGTTTAACAAGCTGAGCACTTAACCCAAAAATATACCATGCCAACGCAGCAGCAGCCATACCTCCTAATTTTGAACCCGCTACCATGTACCCATAATTTCTTTTTGCTTCAGCAGGACTATTAACTGAGTTAGCCAATGCCCAAAAAACACTCACCACAAATGGCGAATATCCTTCAACAAAAAAATAAAAAAACCACCCAAATAAACGGTTCGGCTGTGCATCAGTATTAAGAATACCAATGGTTGGATGGCCAATGAAATATGCGAAAATTAAATTTGCTACACCAAATAAAACACTATAAAAAACAAGCAACTGATAACGACGAATTTTATCAACAAGACGTGAATAGAAAAAAATTGCGGGCACAAGTATCAACATCGAAATAACTTTTACCCATGGTATATATTCTTTTCCAACAGTTCCCAAAAAAATTGAACTTTTAAGATCACGAGTTACAGTATATGCCCCAACAACAAGAAAATAGAGAAGTGATAAAAAAAAGAGTTTCATTCTTTCTTGTGGCTCAATATCAAATAGCCCACGCACCATCTGTGTCACTTTAGATACCATCCTAACCAAAGCCTTTCTGTTGAATCTTACGATGTTTTATCCAAAAAGCGTCTTCTAATTGTTTTTAGAAGACGCTTTTTTGTTATTTATTCAATTAATGAACCTTATTAGCACACAATACGTTTTTCTTTAATTGCTTTATCATATGTTGCAGCAACATATACAGCAACTAAAAGCCAAACTCCCACTAAACCAAAAGATATTGCTGAACTTACAAACAAGAATCGTGAAACTCCATCAAGGGCACCATAACGAGCAACTAATGGTGCACGGAATGTGTTAATATATGATCCGCTTCCTTTTGAAAAACGACCACCAAACATTTCAATCCACGCTTGAGCTTTATAACGAGTATCTTTTGAAGTTGGAATATAGAGTTGCTTTAATGTTGGCTGGTTCAATGCATAGTTCACTGCTTTTGAGAACACCATAATCCAAAAACCAATAACAAGTGATTGTGGGTTAAACTTAATCAAAAGAACTGCTGCTGCAGTTAACACAGGGAGCATTAATAATGATGCTCTCATGCCCAAAATACGTTGAATACTATTAATACCAAACAACACACACAATGTTGAAACAACACCAGTCATTGTTGCATACGATGCTAAGTAAGCCGCTACTTCAGCTTCATTAATATAAGTCGTAGAAACACTCATCTTAAAATGGAAATCAAGTACAGTTACGATCACTTCAAAAATAGTGATGATTAAGAAAATACCAAGTAAATAACCTTGCGTAACCAACAATTTTAAACCTTCAAAGAATCCTGGTTCGCTTTCTTCGCCTTCTCCACCAGCTGCATGGTATCCCTTCAGCTGTGATGCTGGAGTTACTCTCATAAATACCCAGAACAAAATTCCAACTACAAAAAGAAGACCGGATACAATACCAACAACTGGAGCGCTGTTAGAAAATCCTAATGCTTTTGCGTTAAGAAACCTTGGACCAATCATGTTACCAACTTGCCCAAACAATGCTACAAG
>DATAXH010000170.1:0-3080 GCA_036266775.1 Candidatus Babeliales bacterium
TTTTATGGGTGATATGGGCAAGATATGCGATACTATTCGATACAAATTTTGCTGCTGTATCAATTGTATATACACCAGCATTATAAATAGCTGGTTGTTCAATAAATTTGTATAACCTATCTTTTATCGTATCTGCCATACCATATAATGGAGAAGAAATGGCAATTGCGATTATAATCAAAAATATTTGTTTTTTAATGAATTGGTTCATAAAATCCCCCTAATAGTTGTCTCATATAATCATACCAAAAAAGCGTTTTTATGTCAAACTGAAAACTTCTAACTAGTCAACTAAAAAATAAATTATTATTGCTATAATACTTAATTCTCAAATTAAAACACAAGTCAGAGATTCATAATTAACAAAAAATCCCACAATTTGTGGGATTCTATTAATCGATCATTGAAAAAGACTGGTCCTACTTTGCTCTGCGAGCTACGAAGGACAGGCCGTGCCAACCGTAGCTTTACGCGAAGTTGTCTGTCTACGTTCTTTCGATCCGTTTCCGCCTACGGCTTCTTCGGACTCACGCTACGTCGGACAGTCTCCTATTCTACCAGCAAAGCTTTTGTATTATCAAAGTGATTCTTAGCGGCGCAGCCAGACGAAGTTGCGCAGCAACGGAGACTGGCGCGCCCGGCAGGATTCGAACCTGCGACCTACTGATTCGAAGTCAGGCGCTCTATCCGACTGAGCTACGGGCGCTCTATCCGCTTATCTTTCCGCTCATCCTGATACTTCGTCAGGCTCAGCAGTAAACGCTCCTGCTTGCGTGCCCTGCGAAGTTTTAACGAAGCAGGGTCGAAGGACGAAGGGCAGGCAAAACGGAACATGAAAAAAATTATATCAAAAAAAACTTCGTTTAGCGAGGAAAATAGGGCCTTTTGACCATCATAATAATAGATGATACTCTAAAAATAGAGACTAATATATAAAAACTAAGGGGGTTTTTACTATGAAATACTCATTTTTGAGTAGAATTAGGGACATTTTATTGCTGTGCGCGTTGTTTTGCTTAGTTAAAACCGCTGCAGACCGTACTTCTTCATTTTTAGCAGAACACAAAGAATCAATGGTCCATGAACTTGATCGTACCTTTATTGACCAAATTTACACAGCTCAGCGTCAACTACACTTTTTAGAAGAACATCCAGTTTATGCTCACACTTATGCCCATGCAATTGGTGAAATCAAAGAACAACTAACAATTATTGAAGAAAAATACAAAAAAAATTCGCCAAGCCTTGCATTGCTAGGACCCATTGGATCTGCTGCTATTGTTGTAAAAGAAGCACAACTCGAACAGAAATTACTTGAAGCAGTAAATGAATTAAGTAAGATTTTTGCAAACATTGAACATCCCTACTCCGCTGAAGCTTCGAAGGACAAGCAAGAATTCAAGCCTTCTCAAACAATTAACTGTGCACTTGATACCAATAAAAAATCATTACATATGTTAGTGGCGTAAAAAATACGCCACTAATTCTTTATTCCCTTTTGTACCGGTAATTGGCGAATCAATCACACCAACACATTCAAAACTATAATTTTCAATACCTTTTACAACTACATTGACTATTGCCTGACGAACATTATCATCGCGCACAATGCCACCTGCACCAATTTCATCTTTACTTGCTTCAAATTGTGGTTTGATAAGCACTACCAACTTTCCATCTTTTTTTAAAACTTTACACACTGCTGGCATTACACTCAAAACTGATATAAATGACAAATCAAGTGTTACCATATCAACAGGTTCACCAACAGATTCCAATAATCGCATATTTGTTTTTTCTAATAAAATAAGACGTTCATCCGTGCGTATTTTTTCATGCACATCGCCATATCCCACATCAACACCATATACTTTTTTTGCACCACGTTGTAACAAACAATCAGTAAATCCACCGGTAGAAATCCCTGCATCCAAGACCGTTAAGTTTTTAACATCAATCTTAAAATGATCAAGCGCTTTTTCTAACTTTAATCCTGCTCGGCTTACAAATTTTTGTTCTTCAATGGTATACGTAATTTTTGAGTCATCTAGTACAATGCTACCTGGCTTTGTTATTTTTTCCCCATCAACAAATACTTTTCCTTGCATAATCCAACTTTGAATATGTTTTTCATCATATTCTGGCAATAGTTCATGCAATTTTACATCAAGACGTTTTTTTATTTTTGCCATTTTCTTACTTAACTCAGAAAAAAGATTGTTTTTAATACATCATCTATTTTACTATTTTAAAAAATTAAAAATAAACTTGTAACACTATTTATGGATTAATATGAAACGTAATACAATAATTGTAATCATTACAATGTTTTTTGTAATGCCTATCTCACTCATTGCTATGTTTTCCAAACCAGAGTTTACTAAAGAAGAACAAATTTATACTCAATCAGCTTTAGAAAATGAAAAAAAACAAACAGATCTCTTATTCAATGAATGTAAGAACATACATGCCAATGCTCGTCAAGTACTCTCTTTTATTAATGCCGGAGCTGATGTTAATGCTATAGACTCTCTAGGAGTTACACCATTACATTATGCTTGTGCAGCAGGCAATCTATCTGTTGTAAAAACTCTTGTAGAGAATGATGCCAATATAGAAGCAAAATCATTTGAAAGAGAAGAAACCCCTTTATTTGAAGCATGCTCAGAAGGAAAATTAGAAGTTGTAAAATATCTCGTAAAAAGCGGAGCTCTGATTAATGTTCTGAGCAAACGCAAAAGCACCCCTCTGCATCTCGCATGTGAATTTAACTATTTTAATATTATAAAATTTTTAATAGAGAATGGCGCTGAAGTAAACATTCAAGATATCAATTTAGAAACACCATTACATCTTGCCTGCGATAAAAATTCTTTAGAAATAGCAAAATATCTTCTTGAGCACGGTGCTTATGTCAATGTAAAAACAAAAGAATACGAAACCACTCCTTTACTTTTTGCTATTAAAAACAAAAACCTCCATATCATTCAACTTTTACTTGATTATAAAGCTGATGTTAATGCTACAAACATATATGGTACAACACCATTAATGCTAGCCATTTTTGAAAAAAACATACA
>DATAXH010000171.1:0-6682 GCA_036266775.1 Candidatus Babeliales bacterium
TTAAGCAAAAAAATGAAGGTGAAGGTATTTGGATTGAATATTCTTCAAAAAAAGCTGTGAAATATGCGTATGCAGAAAAAGTTAAAGATAGAGATGGCAAATATTACTTTATTGCATGCGGATATTACCCAGAAATTAATCGCGATAAAACAGTTGAGTTAGTGCGTCGTGGATATCAGTTAATGAAAAGTAGTGGTGTTTCTGTAGCTGCAAAAGAGTTTATGACGAGCGCATATTATTGGGGAGATCTTGCATTATTTGTTTATGATATGAAAGGTAATTGTATAGCAAACGGTAATAATGGCGCACTCGTTGGGTATAATCAGTTTGATGAAAAAGATCAAGATGGTCGTTATATTGTTCGTGAAATGATTCATCAGGCAAAGATTGGTGGCGGTTGGGTTGATTTTAAAACAAAAAACTCTTTTGAAGCGGTCTATGTAGAAAAAGTTGAAATGGGTGTTGAGGATTATATTATCGGTGCAGGAATGTTTCCTGTCAATAAGCCAGAAACGATGGCATTGCTTGTCAAAAGTGCCATTGGTGATTTGCAATCTCATCCAGAAGATACTGTATTTGAAAAATTGATCACACGAAATGGTGAATTTATTCGCGGTGATCTTTTTGTGTTTGTTCTAGATCTTGATGGCTATTGCTATGCAGCTGGTGATAATTACGAAATGATTTGGCAAAATATCATTGATTGGAAAGATGATGAAGGTAAGCCATTTGTTAAAAATATGATTGATGCATCTGCGCATGGCCCTGATCATTACATTTATAAATTTAATAAAAGAACACGTGTTGATTATGCTGAGCGTCTTGAAAAAGATGGTAAAATATACGTCGTTGGCTCTGGATTTTATAAGTAAAAAATAGTGAATAAAAAAGAGGGTTGCATGATGCAACCCTCTTTTTTATTCATATAAATTATTCTGCAGTTTGTGCTTGAATGTTTTTTTGCCCAAACCATGACGCGAAAGTTAATTTTATTGCGCCAGTGATTCCTGGATAACGAATCTCATCCAACAATTTTTTATCTTTTGCTTCTGATACCAAACCAGCATTTTTAATATCTTCAACAAATTGATATAAATTACGTTCATCATACACTATGCCAAGACGGAGATGATTTGTATCTTTTTGTAAAGCATTAAACGCAGCAACATTTTCTTGATTATCATCAATAAAAATCATGTCATTATCTTCACCAACATTTTTGATAACGTAATTATAATATTCTTGAGCTGGTTTTTTATATGGCACATCAATGATTTTGTTTGTCTCTTGTATATTAAGTGCTCTGTTGAGCATGTTTTTATAATTTTCCGGTGTTGTTGGTTTATCTGCAAAAGCTTGCAATTGTGCGATTGCAGCTTCATCACTTTGCGGTTCTGCTACAAAAACTTTATCAACTATGTTAGGAATTTCATTTCCTAATTTTTCTATAGAAAGATCATATAATAGATGGTCTTTATTAGTTGCCATTATTATGAAGTAATTTTCTTTTTTAAGATATTTATAAAGATCATGAATCGGTTGATTAATATATCGTGCTTTACCAATATATTCTATTAACCATGGGATATATGATGCCAATATTGGATAACGTCTGCCATAATCAAGGATTTTTAAAGTAAGATTTCCGAATGTATGATCTTTTGTTTCTAAAGGTTGGAATGTAGTAAATAAGTTTAAAAAAAATGTTTTCTTGTTCCATACATCATCATAATCAGAGATGATAATAGGTTTTTTTGTTACTGATGTAATTGTAAGTGTTGTGTTGCAAAAGATGCTAATAATGAGAAATAAGTTAAATATTTTTTTCATAAGGTTCCTGGTTATAGAATTTCTTTAAAAGTTTAGCTAAAAAGAATTTTAAAAAAGAATATTTATTATAAATAAAGTCTGCCAGGAAAGCATTTTATATTTTTGATCATTTTTTGAAAGAAAAAGTAGTTTAGAGGTAGTTCAATTTGTTACTATAAAAATGATGATGATGAAGAGAAAATTAATAAAAAAGTAAAGAACTATGCATATAAAATTTATCTTTATAATTTTGGTCTTTTTATCTACTCATCAACTTTATACATCCGTTAGAATAACAGAATTCATAAAGATAATCTTAATGATTCAACTGGATCATTTTATATTAGATTCTCATCCTCAAGAACAGGAGCAAGATATTGGTATTTATGATAGCAATCAGTTGTTATTACGTACATTGAATCCAAGAAAGCGTAAAGCATTAGAATTATTTAAGAACTTTGCTGTTGTGACATCAGCACAAATTGGAGAGCTTTTTGGGGTTAAACCGAGAACAAGTACGCAATTGTGCAAAGATTGGGTTGAAGAAGGATTTTTAGTTGTTATTGATCCATCAAATAAAAATCGTAGTTATGGATTAGCGCCAAAATATGAAGTTTTAATTACATCACAAGAATCATACGAAAAATGATATCTTTTTATTGGTGTAAGGCTATAAACCTGTTGATTCATTCATACAACACCTGCATACTGAAATTAAATTTAATTTAGATGAGATATAATGAAAAAAAGATTTGATACAAAGTATGTTATTACCCCCTTAGTAGCACGAAATTTGATGCGTATAGAAGCCGTGAAAGAGAATATTGCTCATGTACCATTTAATCCTTCTGTTTTAATATCTCTTCGCGAATCCGCCCGTTTATATTCAACTCATTATTCCACGATGATTGAAGGAAATCGCCTCAGTAGTGATCAAATTGAAGAGGTAATCAAGCATAAAGGTCATTTTCCTGGTCGAGAACGTGATGAAAAAGAAGTAAAGGGTTATTATTCAGCTTTACAATATGTTGAGCAATTAGCGGCCAAAGGAACTCCTCTTACTGAAAAAATTATTCAGAAACTGCATGAGATGGTTATGTTGGGTCAAACTAAAGGTATGAATCAGGACCTGTATCGCGATGGCCAGAATGTTATTCGCGATGGTCGTACGGGTGTGATAATCTATTTGCCGCCGGAAGCAAAAGATGTGCCAGAATTGATGAAAGAGTTGGTGGCGTGGATTAACCAGAATAAAGAAGTACCAAGTCCTATTATTGCAGGAATTGCTCATTACCAATTTGCGACAATTCACCCTTATTATGATGGCAATGGAAGAACAGCACGATTGTTAACAAATTTAATTTTGTATCTGAGCGGATATGATTTAAAAGGACTCTATTCATTAGAAGAATATTATGCGCGTAATTTATCAGCCTATTATGAAGCGATTAGTGTTGGACCTTCCCATAATTATTATGAAGGAAGACCGCAATCAGATATTACCAAATGGGTTGATTATTTTATTGGTGGTATGGCGGTATCTTTTGAAAATGTTATCAAACATATGTCTCGTTCAGCACTGCGTGGTGATCAAGATCATGAAGATTTATTACGTACACTTGATCCAAAAAAACGTAAAGCTTTAGAACTTTTTCAAGCATTTGCTACGGTGACATCAGCTCAAATTGGAGAGCTTTTTGGATTTAAACCGCGAACAAGTACACAATTGTGCAAAGATTGGGTTGAGGAAGGATTTTTGGTTATTATTGATCCATCAAATAAAAATCGTAGTTATGGATTAGCGCCAACATTTGAAGTTTTAATTACATCACAAAAAGTATAGGAAAGATTATGCAATATCAAGGAACATTAGCATTTATTAATGTGGTGATAAAACCTTTTAGGACATATATTGCAGGAATGGTATTTATTGCATTGACATGGGCATTGTTGATTAATGTGCAGCCGTATATTGTGAAGCTTATTTTGAATGAGGCAATGAATGGTGATCATGGAACTCTTTTTGATCAACTTGTGTGGTTGATGGGGTTATATCTGCTTTCAGAATGTATTTATGTTTTTATTTTTCGCTTGTATGATTGGCTGACGATTCAATTGCGACCAACATTGAAAAAACATATTTCCCTTATATTAATGAATTATATGATGGATCAATCGCATAGCTTTTATCAACGACAGTTTGCAGGGAATTTGGCAGCACGAGTTGTTGATATATCAAAAGGAATTCCTGATATTTTACGTATTGTTATTGATCGATTATTGGCATGTTCATTAATGTTATTATTTGCGTTATATAATATTTCAAGAATCCATATGAAATTCACAATCGCTTTAGGTTTGTGGTTATTTGTATTTTTAGGAATATCTATTGTGTTGGTATTTCGTAATCAGTATTTGGCATATCAAGTTGCTGATGCGCGCGCTATTTGGATGGGTTCTATTGTTGATGTTTTAACTAATATGATGAGTGTACGATTATTTGCAGGAAAAAAATTTGAAAACCGTTACTTAACGTGTGTAGCACAGGATTCTGTTGAAAGGGATCAAAAACGTGATTGGTTTTTTTTAAAATTACACGCATTTCAAGGCGGTTCATTTTTAATTTTTCAAGCGATCTGTTTTTGGTGGTTGCTTATCGGTTTGGTGAATAAGACACTAACTCCCGGAGATTTTGTTTTAGTATTAACGTTAAATTTACATATTATTGAGAATTTCTGGAATATTGCAAAAGATATGCGTGATTTTTGGGAAAAATTGGGAGATGTTGTGCAAGGTCTTACAATTATTCAAACGCCTATTGAAATACAAGATAAGCCTGATGCAAAAAATCTTGCTGTTACCAAAGGTGAAATTGTATTTGAAAATGTACAATTCCAATATCATAATGCAGAATCATTATTTGAACACAGATCTGTGGATATTAAACCGGGACAAAAAGTTGGATTGGTTGGCTATTCAGGAAGTGGTAAATCAACTTTTGTTAATTTAATTCTCCGTTTATTTGATGTTACTCAAGGTAATATTACAATTGATAATCAAAATATTCGTGATGTTACACAAGACAGTCTTCATGAAGCTATTGGGATGATTCCTCAGGATCCATCACTTTTTCACAGATCTATTTATGAAAATATTTTATATGGCCGTCGGAATGCAACACAACAAGAAGTGATTGAAGCAGCAAAGCGTGCATATGCACACGAATTTATTGTAACCTTGTCAGGCGGATATGATACACAGGTTGGCGAACGTGGTGTGCGGCTTTCCGGGGGGCAGCGTCAGCGTATTGCTATTGCACGCGCTATTTTGAAAAATGCTCCAATTTTAATTTTGGATGAAGCAACAAGTCAACTTGATTCAATAATAGAAGCCGAAATTCAAGATAGTTTGTGGGATTTAATGCAGGATAAGACAACATTGATTATTGCACATCGTCTTTCTACATTACTGTATATGGATCGTATTTTGGTGTTTGATCAAGGAACTATTGTAGAGGATGGGTCACATGAAGAACTTCTTGAAAAAAATGGCCTTTATAAAAAATTATGGGAAGCTCAAATCGGTGGCTTTTTGGTGGATAGTAGAGAAACCATTGATAAATAATTTTTTTCTATGGTAAGGTTTCCTTTATAATCAATAATTTTTTAAAAGAGAGGGCTTCACGATGTACAAAAAAATAATTATTTCTTTATGTTTACCTATAAGTTTATATGGTACTGTTGCATATATGCCTCAAGCATTAAAAGAATGTGTGAGCGCTGTATATGATATAAATGGACAAATAAATAATGCACAAAATTTAGAAGAATTATATGGAATGATGAGAGAAAACAGAGTTCTTGCTTCTGATGATATTGTACGCGCAGCAATTAAAGAAGCATATGGAATACTCGGTGCATCAAATGTGAGAGATTCAAAAGCTATTAAGAGTTATTTACAAAATTATGCGAATAGTCTAGATAATACATCTCTATTGCTTGCTATGCAGGGAGATAAATCTCAGCAAGTATCATGGTCAGCTTCTTTAGTTACGCAGTCTTTAAAAGATTCTTTAATTACACGAGATATGATCTATTTAAGCAATGAGCTTGCGGGTGCACACAATATATCATTATGTGGAAACGTTGAATTAGATCAATTCGTACCATCTTTTGTAAGAGAACAATATAGTGATAGTAATGGACGTTACCCATCGAATTTACCAGCGATTATGTTTGGAACTGGTGTTGCTTCTCCGGTTGTCAATGCATGGAGAATGGCTCCGAGTGATGCAATGCAATCACCAGTAACTATGCGGTTTTCAATTCCAGGACATTTACATCCTAAAAAAACAGTGATACTTGAATTACATTTTTTCTCAAAACAACATGCAGCACCTAATGGTACAGCACGTTTAAGAGTTGAGGGAATGTATATGGGTCTGGATGCTGACGGAGATAGAGTACTTTCAGAATCATTGTTCAGTGTTGATTCAAATGATTTCTTGGTTACTGAGCAACTTGGAACAACAAATAGTCTCAGACATATATGTGTACAAGTTAAACTTGAAAAAGCGATGATGAAAGGATTTAATACTGCCTTTTTATCTTTAATGCGTGTTGCTCCAAGAACTGGTGCAGAATATGCTGAGGATCTTTATTTAGCAGCATCTGTATTACGATACGCAGTTCAGTAAAAAGTTTTTAGTAAAGATGACATAAGCCTCGTAATGACTTGTCATTACCCACAATTTAGGTAAGCTTCTAACATTCAAAAAAATGAGTGTTAGGAGCTTTTTTCATGCAAGATCAATTAAAACAATGGATTAGTGAACAATGGAAAGATTGCGATTTGGGTGACAATAGAAGGAATA
>DATAXH010000172.1:0-2368 GCA_036266775.1 Candidatus Babeliales bacterium
ATACATGAAATGTAGATAATAAAAACAATAATAATCTCATTTTTTTCTCCTTTTAACTTTTTTTAAACATACATCTTAACTATACATCCATCATAACCACTCATGCATTAACATCAAATATGATTCTCATAACAAAATATATTTTTTATCTCAAAAATAGTATAATTCTGCCACAATCACACAATAGCCAAACAAAGAAAGTTATGCATGAAACATTTATTCTTATACAGCCTCCTCATCACTTTATGTTCTACAATATCTGCAATGGAACAAATCTCTGAAGAACCATCTGTTTGGGTAACAACAAAAGATAATCAACTCATCAATGTCACTCAAAGAGTAGCGCAACAATCTAACTTATTAACCGTCTTACAAGAAAAATATGCAGGAACACAAACAGATCCCATTCCCATACCTATAACAACAAACGCGTTAGATTTTTTTTGCAAGGCAATCACAATATCAGTACAAACAGTTGCGAAAGAACTTACTCATAAATCTTATTCACAACTCATGGATATAACTGAAGAACTCAAAGCTCTTTTATTTTATGCGGAATTAATGGAACAACTGTTACAAGTACAAGAATTATGCAATCAATTTGCAATAAGTTATCTTGACCAAGTCCCGCTCAAAAAAGCGATTTACAAAAAATGTCTTGAAAAAAAACATATCAAAACAACTGAAAAAAATAATGAAGAAACAATCTTTCTAGCATGTAGTCATGATGGCACCTATTGTGCAGAAACTGTCTTATGCTGTAGAGATAACGATACAGGACATTACGAAGATACAGCATATCGTTTCAATCTATGGGATACACATACACATAAGCTCATCAAAACATATTCTTTTTTTAAATCCAGAGACTGTGGCCCACTGGCTGGGCCAATATCCTTCAGTCCTGATAATAAGCACATTATTATTGATAACATGGTATATGATGTTCACCAAGACACATTTGCCAACATTCCAAATGAGAGTAATTATTATTATCATCCCAGCTTTAGCATTGATGGACAATGTATTATTACTCGTAATGGCCGATATAATCTTAATGGTACTCTGATTGAACAATTTAAAAAATCCGATGAGATATCACATAAAATTTCCATCAGCTCAGACGGATCTCAACTCTTAAAAAATGAAAAAGTATTTCTCAATATTAAAGCTCCATATAACGAGATTATTATAAAAGAATTTACTAAAAACAATGTGTACATGAGAAATGTAATTGGATTCTTTATCCCTCACAAAAAATTATTCTTATTAAAGATAAATAGTGCAATGCTGTATCTTATTGATAAAGATGGAAAGATAATAACAAGCAAAAAAGATTGCGTATCAAATCAATGTGCAGACAAAACGGGAAATTATCTTGTTACTATTTCTCCCACAAAGAACTGTCAGCATAATCCTCATCCAATGATAACATTCTGGAATCTCTCAAACTCCCCTTCAAGCATTTCCCAGATAAAAGTCAAAACTGACTTGGGTAGAATTCCCACAATAGAATTCACCAAAGATCAACTCCTTGTAACACAATCAACCACAACAAAGCTATGGGATATGGATGGTGATGAAGTTCTTGATCTTGGTTGCAGCAATTGTCACAGCTGTAATTCTTGCACAGGTTCTATCATTACCGCACACAATATGTATACACAACTGCCCAGTGATACTCCACATTCTCACATTCCTCTACCAGGACGGACAACATTATGGCATTGGGATATTAACGCACCAAAAGCAAAACATATATTGAGTACAATAACTCAATCACTCACACTGTCCCACGTACTATTATTAAATGCGCATGCTTCACATAGAAAAACAAAAAAACGGAAAAACCTTGATCCAGATATGCCTGATGGAAGAGCCCTTGCATCATTTACAAAAAAATACGGAAAAGAGTATAAATTTCTTACTAAAAATTTTAAATTGAATACAAAGGAAATTTCATGAAATATATTCTTATATTAACTGTTTGTACCAGCGTTAATCTTATTGGCATGCTTGAAAGCTATGAATCCTGTCACAATACTCTCGCTCATAGCCCAAACAAAGAATATCATATTATGTCATCAAACTTAGGGACTTATTACTCTGACGATACAACAAAAATTAAAATATTCCCTCATACACAAATGATTGGTAAAGTTACTATAAGCGACAACAGCGAGCATTTCTTAATTGAGTTAAAAAATAATTTAATTCACAGCTGCTCACGGTATAAACTTTTTAAAATTAATCATAAAAAATTACCCGAAGGTGTTTATCTTAAAAACGATCTTGAAAATACCACTACTGCTATCTTTCATCATGATAATAAACATATCATTTACAACAAAGTTAACGGAATAAATGA
>DATAXH010000173.1:0-2966 GCA_036266775.1 Candidatus Babeliales bacterium
AAATTTGAACTTTATACCCTAAATAATATGGCAAAAGAGATGAATGTGCATGTTGTTGATATTCTGTTTCGAACTTTTCCAATAATGCTGACCATTGTGGATCTTTTTCTCGTGAGACTGTTTCAAATTCTGTCATCAATGCAGCAAAATCATACTGCGCTGATTGTTCTCTATAATTCACCCACAACTTGTGAGCAAAGAACAAACCAATTACTATCAATAAAAAAGCAAGAACCATCACAAGATTCTTACTTTTAACATTTGTAAAATGAGAAATATTTTTAAACAATGAGCTTACATTTTGAATAGCCATAATACATAACTCCAAAAATTTTATTAAACATACGATCCGCCTTCGCCAAGGCTTCTGCGGACAGGGGGCTACAGAAAAATATCATACTTAGATAAAAAAATAAAGTCATAATTCCCCGCGCTCGTCAGCTTCCCCCATCTCCGTTGCTCTTCAATGGGGACCCCAATTGGAGTAAAACAGAAATTGGGGAAATAGAAATTGGGGCAAAAGGATATCTTCGAGCGCAACAAAAAAATAAATTTTTATATTTGCGCCTGCCGAGCTGATGCCTGCTTAACAGTTGCCATCGTAAGTTTACCTTTTTCCAACAACACCTGTAACGTTTCATTAAATGTCGGCATAATTTTTTCATCGACCGTTTTTTGGGCGAATAGTATTGCTTGCGTAATTGCTTGTCCTTTAGAAGAACCATGTGCAATAACAACTGGTTTGTTAACTCCTAATAAAAGAGCTCCGCCAGTTTTCGCATAATCAATTTTATTTTTTACACAACGCAACACCGGATACGCACAAGCAAGTAATATTCGTAAAAAAATTGAACGCTTTGCTGCATCTTTCATCCAATCCATAACCGCGCGCGCAGTTCCTTGAATGCTTTTAAGGAGCACATTCCCGGTAAAACCGTCAGTGACAATAACATCAGCACGTCCCGAAAAAATATCACGCGATTCAATATTGCCAACAAATTCAAGACCAGTTTGCGTAATCAACTCAAAAGCTTTTCTGACTAACGCAGAACCTTTATACGATTCATGCCCATTAGAAAGCAATGCAACACGTGGCTGTGCAATCTCTTTGGTAAGACGAACATAGGCATACCCCATATATGCAAACTGGACCAGATATTCCGGCTTACAATCAGGATTTGCTCCCAAATCAAGACAAAATAGTGATCCATATGTTGTGGGCAAAAAACTACCAATTGCGGGGCGAAGAACTCCCGGCACACGACCAACGGTAACCGTTGCTGCAGCCATAACTGCTCCTGAATTACCTGCAGAAACAAAAGCATGGGCCTTGCCAGCATGTACTGCTTGCAGCCCACGAACAATAGAAGAATCTTTTTTACGTAACATGCCACGAATTGGATCTTCATCCATATCGATAACATCAGAACAATGAACAAGTTCAATCGGAAGGGATCGCCACCGCGGATAATACTGCGCCAATAATGGCATCACTTTATCCTGGTTGCCGAACAACATAAGGGGAACACCTTTTTGCGCTGCAGCCAATGCGCCTTGAACAGCTTCTTGCGGGGCATAATCGCCCCCCATAACATCAACCGCAATCATTGGTTTTTCCCCATTCGTACTAATCCTTCGACTATGCTCAGGAGTAAACGCCGCCTGCGCGACGAAGCCTGGGCGAAGTCGGGTCGAAGTATAATTACTCAGCTTGTGACTCTTCAGATACTTTTTTCGCTGGTGTTTTGATTGCTTTTAAAGCGAGACGTTTTACTTTTCTGTCTGCTTTAGTCACTAACACCTTAGCGCCTTTATAAAAACCACACATTTTGCATGGAGTATGAGGTGCTATTGGCTCTTTACAGTTACTGCAACCAGTGATTGCTTTAACTTTAATACCTTTATTTGCAAAGCGCGAATCACGACGAGCTCGGGAGCGTTTTCGTTTTGGTACTGGCATGACAACATCCTAAAAACTAAATAGATATAAAATTATATGTTTTTCAACTCAAGAATATACATTATTATACGGTATTTCTTTAAATAACGCAAAATCAAATAGATTAAGCTCTTTTGCCTTCTTCATGGGCATGGTCTTTATCCCACTGAGCAATATAGCTTTCTACCATCTCTCTACGATCAATAGGAGCAGGATGACAAAGATCTTTCTCAGCGTGTAATAAACACACTTCCCATCTGTTTTTCGTAGCCCAATCAGAGTTTTCATGTTCTTTGAAGTATTTTGCAAATTCCTCAAGCTCTAAACGCGATTCAGCATGTTCACATGCAAATTTATCTGCCTGAGTTTCTTGATATCTAGAAAATGCCACCAATCCCAAACTACTCATTAAAAATTTTGGTCCAATAGAGCCAATAGCCGAACAAGAACGCAATGTAGTTTTTAAAAACGTTTTAGGTTGTGGTTGCATATTGAATAATTTTCTGAACATTTTGGTTACACCAAAAGATAGCGTTTCAATACCAAGTGGAATTGTTGCTAATGCATAACATTTATTCTGCGTATCTTGATTAATAACATGCCCAAGTTCATGTTTTAAAATCATTGAATTACGAGCAATTATTTTATCAGGACTATCATCTAAAGCTAAAAAATTAAAGAAAAATTTACTTGGTGATTTTTTTTGCTCCAATGCTCTCTCTAATGAATCTTTAAATAGAAATGTACAATCAAAAGGAACACATATCTTATTTCCATCAGTAGCCCACTCTCCACGGCTACATACAAAAAGCATTGATTCATAATTGGGAACATTTAATTGCTTCATTTTTTCTCTACCCCATTCCTCAATATTTGTCTCTGAAATAGGATACATTTGTTCAGCATTCTTTTTTTTATAATTTTTATAAGTTGTATGGAATATAAAAGCAGGCCCGGCAGTTACACCCATTGCTCGTGCTAATGTAAAGACTTTTCCGCCCATGGCAAAAGATGGGTTAATAAATGC
>DATAXH010000174.1:0-13196 GCA_036266775.1 Candidatus Babeliales bacterium
ATTTATGCAAAAGCTTCAGCAATTATCAGTTGAAGATTTACAAAAGAAATTAGAAGGAACAAGACAAGACCTTTTTGGGTTGCATGTTAATGCAGCGTCAACTCAGGTTAAAGATTGTTCTCAGTATAAAAAACTACGTAAACAAGCGGCGCGTATTTTGACTGCTATGCAAGCAAAAAAAGCTTCAGCTTTGGGTAGTCAACAATAAGTGAGGTTTTTTATGGAAATAAAAGCTGAAAAAACAAAACAGCTTTTTGAAGGTAAAGTTATTTCTGACAAGATGGATAAAACCATTGTTGTTGAAATAGAGCAAACATATATTCATCCTAAATTTCGTAAGACTTTAAGAAAAACAAAGTCTTATAAAGTGCATGATGAAACTAATCAGGCGAAAACTGGGGACGTTGTTAGATTCTATCAAGGTCGTCCATTAGCAAAAACAAAATATATGTATCTTGCTACAATTGTAACTCGTAGTAAATCATAACATAAGAGGTATTTTGGTATGGTTCAAAAAGAATCGTATCTTGAGGTAGCTGATAATTCTGGTGCAAAAGCTTTGCAGTGTATCCATATAATCGGTAGCACAAGAAAGCGTTATGCTCATTTAGGTGATAGAATTAAATGTGCTGTGAAAAAAGCTATTCCAGGCGGTATGGTCAAAAAAGGTGATGTTGTTGAAGCAGTAATTGTGCGAACAAAAAAAGAGTTTCGTCGCGCAGATGGCAGTTATATTCGTTTTAGTGAAAATGCAGCTGTTATCATTAAGCAAGGTGAAATTATTGGAACACGAATTTTTGGGCCAATTGCGCGTGAATTGCGTACGCGTGGATATACTAAAATTTCGTCTTTAGCCCCAGAAGTTTTGTAAAGGTATAATTCATGATAGCGCGTATTAAAAAAAACGACGTCGTAGAAATCTTGTCGGGAAAAAATAAAGGAAAACAGGGTGCCGTAATTGCAATTTTACCTAAAAAAGGTAAAGTTATGATTAAAGGTATTGCTGTTGCAACACATCATGTGAAGCCTCGTCGAGCAGGAGAGCCTGGTGGTATTCGCAAAGAAGAAAGATTTATCAATGTGTCTTGTGTTATGCCAGTGTGTTCTGCATGTAAAAAACCATCTCGTGTTAATACAAAACAGTTAGACACGGGAAAAAATGTGCGAGAATGCAATCGGTGTAAGGAAATTTTTTAGAAAAGCAGTGGAACTTGCGTTATGAACAAATCACGATTGGCGATAAAATATAATGATGAAATCCGTTCCCAATTGCAAAAACAATTAGGGTTGGACAACATTATGATGGTACCTAAACTTTTAAAAGTTGTTTTAAATGTTGGGGTAAAAGAAGCTGTTTCTGATTCAAAAGCACTTCAAGAATCAGTTGATATATTAACAAAAATTTCAGGTCAACGAGCAGTTAAGCGTTTAGCTCGTAAATCTATTGCAGGGTTTAAGCTCCGTGAAGGTATGGGTATTGGTACAATGGTAACTTTACGTGGGACCATGATGTATGAATTCTTAGACCGTTTCATTACGTTAGCTTTGCCTAAGGTAAGAGATTTCCAAGGTCTTCCAACTAAATTAGACGGAAGAGGCAATTATAATATCGGAATAAAAGATTGGACTGTCTTCCCAGAAGTTGATTTTGATCTTGGAAAAAAAACGCATGGTATGAATATTACTATTCAAACATCTGCAGATAAAGATGCAGACGGATTAGCATTGTTGCAAGCGTTTAACATACCATTTAAAAAATTAAAAAATTAAGTGCATTTACGTCAGGATTAAGATGGCAAGAAAAGCATTAATTGAGAAAACAAATAAAACACCAAAATTTGCAGTAAGAGCTTACAATCGTTGTGAGCTTTGTGGCCGTGCCCGTGCATATTTTAGGTTGTTTAGAATGTGTCGTATGTGTTTTAGAAAAAATGCGCTTGAAGGGTTACTTCCAGGCGTTAAAAAAACAAGTTGGTAAGGGGTGACTAATGTCAGTTGATTCAATTGCTGATTTTTTAACAATCATCCGAAATGGTGTAATGGTTTCTAAATCGTTTGTTACTGCACCGTATTCAAAAATGCGTCATTCTATTGCGCAAATTTTGAAAGACGAAGGTTTCATTCATGATTTTGTAATTGTTAATTCAGATTCAGATGTAAAAAAAATGCTCAAAGTTGTTTTAAAGTATGTTGATGGTGAAGCAGCAATTCATCAGATCCAACGAGTGAGCAAACCGGGACGTCGTGTGTATATGGGCAACCAGCAAATTAAGCCGGTTATTGGGCAACTTGGTATATCAATATTAACAACAAGCCATGGCGTTATTGCTCATCAGAAAGCAAAAAGACTTTCTGTGGGTGGTGAAGTCATTTGCACCGTTTGGTAAAGGAATACGCTCATGTCAAAAGTTGGTAGAAAACCAATAAAATTTGATGGTGTTAAAGTAGAAATCCAGGGTCACGAAGTTCATTATAAAGGACCGAAGGCTTCTGGTGTTTATCATTTACCTTCGGAGTTGAGTGCACAGATAAAAGATAGCGAACTGTATGTTGTCCCAGCTCAGAATAAAGAAAACATGACGCAAAAACAGGTAAGCAAGATTTATCGTGAATGGGGTCTGCATCATGCTTTATTGGCTAATGAATTGACCGGTGCATCTAAAGAATTTGAAAAATTACTTGAAATTAACGGTTTAGGTTATAAAGCGGCAGTTGCTGGTAATAAAATTATTTTGACTCTTGGATATAGCCATAAAATTGAAAAAGAACTTCCTGCTGGAATATCTGTGGAAATAGATAAATCTGGTCAAAAAGTAAAAGTAAAATCATTTGATAAAGGCCTTGTGGGTCAGTTTTGTAGTAATATTAGAAAATTACGTGAACCAGAACCTTACAAAGGCAAAGGCATTAAGCTCCAAACAGAAGTGATTTTCCGTAAATCTGCTGGCAAGGGCAAAAAATAAATCGTAGGAATCTCAATGGCTATACATAAAAAAGATCGCATTACAGCAACTCGCAGAGAATTGCGTACTCGTGCAAAAGTGAAACGTTACGGTATGCCACCGCGCGTTTCAGTTTTTAGAAGTTTGAAGCATATGTATGCTCAAATTATTGATGATATGAATCAAAATACTATTGCTTCATGTTCTTCGCTTGAAATGGACAGCGTAAAAGGTGATAAAAGTGAAATGGCTCATGCCATTGGACTTGAACTTGCAAAACGTGCAAAAGCAAAAGGTGTTGATGCGGTTGTATTTGATCGAGGACGCTTTAAATTTCATGGTAGAGTAAAAGCCCTCGCTGACGGATTACGTGAAGGTACATTGAAGTTTTAGTGGATATAGCAGGAAATTAAACGTATGACAATGAATAGAGAAAAAGAAATTAACAGAGAAGACAGCAGAGAGAAAAAAGACTCTGCATTTATTGACCATGTGGTAAGTTTACGACGTGTTACCAAGGTTACTAAAGGCGGAAAACGTTTTTCATTTGCTGCTTTTGTCATTTCTGGCGATAAACAAGGTAAAGTTGGACTTGGTCTTGGTAAAAGCCGTGAAGTTTCTATGGCAATTGCTAAAGCAACGAACCGAGCTCGTAAAAGAATGATTGAAATTGCTCGTCGTGGAACAACTATTCCTTATGATGCATTGGGTAAACATGGCGCAACTAAAGTTGTAGTTCGACCAGCATCTAAGGGTACTGGTAATATTGCTGGTGGTGCTGTGCGCGCTATAATGAGTGCGGCTGGAATAGAAGATGTTTTAACAAAAGCTGTAGGTTCTAGCAATGGAATCAACGTAGCAAAGGCGACTATGAATGCTTTAGCTCAATTACGTTCAGCTGATCGGTTGGCTATGTTGCGTGGAAAAACAGTTAAAGAATTGATCAAAGGATCGTAATGTTTAGCTTAGAAAATTTAGAATCAGCAGGAAAAAAGCGAAAAAGAGTTGGTCGAGGCGGAGCCCGTGGAGGCACTTCTGGACGTGGTAGTAAAGGACAAAACGCTCGTTCCGGTGGGCCAAAAGGTCGCGGATTTGAAGGTGGTCAAACTCCATTACAACGTCGTTTACCGAAACGCGGATTTAGCAATGCTCCTTTTTCTAAAGAAGTTTCTTTAGTAAATATAAGTGCTTTAGAAAGAGTATTTGTAGATGGAGATGAAGTAAATGCTCAAATACTTTTCCAAAAAGGTCTTATAAAGCCTAAAAAAAGTGAGCAATCGGATTTAAAAAAAGGAACTATTGTTAAAATATTGGGCGATGGTGAATTAAGCAAAAAATTAACTATTTCTGCTTATGCATTTAGCGCTTCAGCAAAACAAGCAATAGAAAAAGTTGGTGGTAAGGTAGTTATAATAAAGGAGTTGTAAGCAGTGGTGCTCCTCAGAAATTTTCTTAACATGTTTAATATCCCCGAATTACGTAAAAAAATAATTTTTACTTTGGGGGTATTAGTAATTTATCGGTTAGGTAATCACATTCCGGTAATTGGTGTTGACATTGATAAGCTTTTACAAATGATGAGTCAAAGTACAGGGCTCAGTGGATTTTTCTCATATATAGATCTTTTTTCTGGGGGTAACTTACGACAATGTACCATATTTGCACTCGGTATTAGTCCCTATATTACTGCTTCAATCATGATGCAATTTTTGGGAATGTCTATACCAACCCTTGAGCAATTAAGTAAAGAAGGCGAGTATGGTCGAAGAATCCTTAATCAATATACACGATATTTGACAGTTTTTGTTGCTATGGTTCAAAGCACGGGTTTTGTATTTCTTCTGGAACGATATGGATTAGTGATAGATCCAGGAATTGGATCACGTATTTTATTTGTTATTTCCATAACCGTGGGAACAATGTTTGTAATGTGGCTTGGCGAACAAATATCATTATTTGGTATTGGTAATGGTTCGTCAATGATCATTTTTGCAGGTATTGTTGCTCGTTTTCCTGAAGATATTATTAAAGTCCTTGGAGGCATTCAAGAAGGCTATTTGGATCCCATGATTGGTATCTTGATCTTTGTTATAGTTCTTGCTATGGCAGCTGCTATTGTGTTTCTTGAAAAGGGAGATCGTAAGATTCCAGTGCAATATTCACGACGGGTTATTGGTAATAAAGTGTATGGCGGACAAAGTACGTATATTCCCTTTAAAATTAATCCCGCAGGAGTAATGCCTGTTATTCTTGCGAGTGCTATGCTCAATATACCAATGTTTACTTTAGGAATACTTGCAGCAAAATGGGCATTTTTCAAGCCGATGGTGGAAAGTTTAACGCCCGGTGGATTTGCTTATAGTATTTTAGATTTTGTTCTTATTATTGGTTTTTCATTTGTATATACAGCGTTAGTATTTAATCCTGAAGAGTTGGCTGATAATATTAAAAAAGGCGGCGGTTTTATTCCTGGAATTCGTCCTGGTAAACAAACAGCTGATTTTTTTAGTTATATCTTAACTCGTATAGGATTGGTAGGGGCATTTTATCTTGCTGCATTGGCCCTTATTCCCAATATAATCCATTGGATGTTGGCGATGCCTTTTTATTTATCAGGAATATTAAGCGGTACAGCTCTTTTGATTGTTGTTGGTGTAGCAAATGAAACAGCAGCTCAGATCGAATCATATTTAATTGAACATCGTTATGAAGGCTTTTTAGCTTCAGGTAGATTAAGAGGTAGGGGCGCGCGTTGAATCAGGCAACTAAGGTATTTATTTTTATCGGTCCTCCAGGTGCGGGAAAAGGGTCTCTTTCAAGTCTTTGTGTAAAGAGTTTTGGCTGGTTACAGATTTCTACTGGAAATTTGTGTAGAAAGCATATTGCTGAACAAACAAAAATAGGCAAAGAAATAGATTTAATTATCAAATCTGGTAAATTAATTAATGATGACCTTATCAATCTTATGGTATTTCAGTGGCTTAATGAGAATACCGGTAAAGCATCAGGTGTTATTTTTGATGGATATCCACGAACAGTGGCTCAAGCTGAAGCATTTGATACACTTATCAATTCACAACTTCCAGATGTCCAGGTAAAAGTTGTTTTATTTGAACTTTCTGATGATATAGTTGTTAATCGACTGTGTTCACGTTATATATGCCAAAATAAAGAATGTCAGGCTGTTTATTCACTTTCTCCTGAAGCAGATCTTACTTCAATTGTAACTACAGTGTGTGATCTGTGTTCAGGGCATTTGGGCAGAAGAGATGATGATACTGAAACAGCGGTGAGAAAGCGTTTGGATATTTATCATAGACATGAAAGTCAATTGATTGATTTTTACCGTCATAATGATATTGAAATAATTACATTAGATGCGTCAAAGCCATTAGCTGAAGTTTTTGATGCATTTGTGACTGCGGTAGGTATAAATAGCGCATTTGTGACCGCTCAAGGTATAAATTTAGATACATAATATGATTCATATAAAAGATAAATCTTCAATTCAGAAAATGGCTAAAGCTGGTTTTTTATTATCTGAGATTTTAGCTTCGGTAGAACAGTTGATTAAGCCAGATATTTCTACTGCTGAAATTGATGCATGGATTGAATCGCAAATTAAGGCAAAAGGGCTCATCTCCAGGATGAAAGGTTATATGGGATACCGCCACGTAAGCTGTATTTCTGTAAATGATATTGTTGTTCATGGAATCCCTCGAGCCGATTGTTTTTTGAAATTGGGCGATTTAGTAAAAGTTGATGTATGCGCTTCGTGGGATGGCTATTGTGCTGACATGGCTCGCAGCTTTTTTGTTGGACAGGTATCTGAGATTACTCACAAATTAGTTGATGTTGCTCAGATGGCATTGCAAAAAGGAATTGAGCAGGCGCGTGTTGGTAATAGACTATCTGATATTTCAGCAGCAATACAGCAAGAAGTTGAAAAACATGGATTTGGGGTTGTCCGTGATTTTGCAGGTCACGGCATTGGGCAAAATATGCATGAAGCTCCTGAAATAGTAAATTATGGTAAACCTGGGAAAGGACCTCTTTTACGTGAAGGGATGACGTTTGCAATTGAACCGATGATAACAGCTGGTAAATATGATGTGTATGTTGCTAATGATGGCTGGACGGTTAAAACAGTTGACCGTAGTTTAGCGGCACATGTTGAAGATACCATTGTTATTACAAATACAGGTCCCATTGTTCTGACAAGCAAGAATTTTGAACAGCACAATAATGCGAGTATTTCATGAAGCAAAAAGAAGAAGTTATACGAGTCGATGGAATTGTGAAAGAAACATTGCCTAATGCGATGTTTCGAGTAGAAATTGAAGGCGGACATGTCATTTTAGGACATGTTTCAGGTAAAATGCGCATGCATTACATTCGTATTTTACCAGGTGATAGAGTTGCGTTAGAGTTGTCTCCATACGATCTAACACGTGGAAGAATTGTATTACGATACAAGGATTAAGGCGGGAGATTTTTCATGAAAGTTCGAACATCAGTAAAAGCTATGTGTAACGATTGTCGTATTATTAAACGCAAAGGTGTTGTTCGCGTGATTTGCAACAAGAGTCCTAAGCATAAACAACGACAAGGTTAATAAGGAACGTAGATGGCGAGAATTGAAGGTGTTAATTTACCAGCACATAAACGAGTAGAATATAGTTTACCGTATATTTTTGGAATTGGTCTTGCAAAATCGCAAGATATTTTAACTAAGCTTGGCATCAATTTTGATACGCGAGTAAAAAATTTGACTGATGCTGAGATAGCCGCAATTCAAAAGGAAATTACCGATAACTATACGGTTGAAGGTGAGTTACGTAAAGAAATTACGTTGAATATTAAACGTTTGCAAGAAATTGGTTCTTATAGAGGATTACGACATAAACGTGGATTACCAGTTCGTGGTCAACGTACCAAGACAAATGCACGTACACGTAAGGGTCCAAAGAAAAACCCAATAGCGTTGAAACGTAAAGTAACTAAGAAATAAATAATGCAGTAAGGGTTTTGATTACATGGCTTACAAGAAAAAACCAAAAAAACAAAAACAAAAAGTAGCATCCGCTATTGCACATGTTAAATCAACATTTAACAATACCATTGTTTCAATTACAACAATGGAAGGTGATGTTTTATTTTGTTCAAGCGCAGGCCGTTTAGGATTTAAAGGATCTCGTAAGAGTACTCCTTTTGCGGCATCACAAATCGCATCTACTTTGGCAAAAGAAATGCAGCTTGTGGGAGTTAAAAATTTGGAAGTAAATATGCAAGGACCAGGATCTGGTAGAGATTCGGTTGTTCGTGCTTTCCAATCTGCGGGTATGACTGTTTCTGTGTTGCGTGATGTTACACCATTACCACACAACGGTTGCCGAGCTCCTAAAAAACGACGTGTATAAAAGTTAATAATTTTTTAGTGGGATAATTATGGCAGTTGTCAGAGAAGAATCGAACGAAAAACAACAACAAAGAGCTCCGAAAAGAAAGCTTTCTGAATATGGAAGGCAACTTCAAGAGAAACAAAAAGTTAAAGAAATGTACGGATTGCGCGAGCGTCAGTTTAAACGTTTTTTTTCAGTAGCGAGCAAGCAACGTGACGGTGGACCTGGTGAAAATTTACTGAGTCTTCTTGAGCGCAGATTAGATAATGTTGTGTATAAATTAAAATTGGCTACAACACGTACACAAGCGCGTCAAATTATTACACACGGACATGTTCTGGTGAATGGTAAGAAGGTATATTCTCCTTCTCTATTAGTATCAGCAGAAGATGTCATTTCTCTTTCTGAACGCGTATCAAAAATGGAAACATTTTTAAAAGATGTTGTTGAGAAAAGAATGAAGATCGGTATCAAAGTTCCAGATTGGCTTGAATTAGACAAGAAAGATCGAGTTGGCCGAGTTCTTCGTCTTCCAGTTCGTGCTGATGTTCAAGTGCCTGTTGAAGAGCATTTGATTGTAGAATTGTATTCGAAGTAATAGATAATTGATTAGTCCAGGCAAGCAGGAGGTTGAATGACTAAGAATAGGGAATACAAACCACTTATCATTCCGCAGTTGAAATGGGAAAAAAAGACGTTAAGTGAAAGTTGCGGCGAATTAGTAGTTCAACCGCTTGAACCAGGTTTTGGAATAACGATTGGAAACTCGTTACGAAGAATTTTACTGAGTGGTGTTGAGGGATCTGCAATAACATCCATAATTATTAAGGGTGTTAATAATGAATTTTCAGCAATACCAGGTGTTGTTGAAGATGCTATGCAGCTGGTCCTTAATATCAAAAATATTGTTATTCGCAATAAAGAAGGTAAACCCGGAAAAATGCGTGTAACAAAAAAAGGTGAAGCTGATGTATCTGTAGCGGATATTATTGCAGATAATCATCTTGAACTGATTAATAAAGATTATGTTTTTGCACACGTAGCATTTGATGGCGAACTCGATGTTGAGTTTTTTGTTGAATCTGGGCGCGGTTATCAGCAAGCTCAGTGGCCGACAGATAAAGCTTATCAAGATGATTCGCGCATTTATTTGGATGCAATGTTTTCTCCAATACGTAAAGTTATGTTTGATGTTGAAAAAACACGTGTTGGCGAAGCTATTGATTACGATAAACTTATTTTCCGTATCTATACAAATGGTGCTGAAAATCCTGTTGATGCATTACATTATGCTGTTTCAGTTCTTCGTACACAGTTAGAACATTTCCTTGAAAGTACTGAAATTCCATTTAATCAAATTTCTCGTCTTCCTGAAGAGAAAGTAGAAAAAGTACCATTAAAAACAAATGACGCGAGTCTCAAAGGCGTTCCTGTTGATTTGTTGCTTAAACCAATTGAAGAACTTGAACTTTCAGTGAGGGCACATAACTGTTTAATTAACGCAGGTATTACTCGTGTTATTGATTTGGTGAATGTGTCTGAAGATGATGCGTTAAAAATAAAAAATTTTGGTCGTAAATCATTGAATGAAGTTAAAGAAAGTATGAAAGCATTTGGACTTTCTTTTGGCATGAACATCAATGAAGAAAATGTTAAGAAGATTTTAGGACAACCATGATACATCAAAATGGTCGCAAAAAATTAAATCTTAAGTCGCCTCATAGAAAAGCGATGCTTCGTAATCAAGCAATTCATTTGATTAAATACGGACATTTGGTTTCTACTAAAGCGCGAGTTAAAGAAACAAAACGTCTTGTTGAGCGTGTGATTACAATTGCACGCACTGGTAATACGTTTAATGCTCGTCGTCGTGTGCAATCATTGTTGCCATACGATACGAATGCAGTGATCAAATTATTTAAAGAAATTGCTCCACAATATGTTTCCCGTCCAGGTGGATATACTCGTATCATCCCTCTTGGAAAACGTATGAGTGATACAGCTACTGTTGCCCGTCTTGAATGGGTAAAATAAAAAATATGACTGAAGAATTATATTCTGATGTTGTATTGTCTGAAAAAGTTGAGCACATTAAACGTGTGCTTCAAGAATTACGCCCCGCTATTTTACAAGATGGTGGGGATATTCATTTTGTACGGTTTGAAAACGGTACAGTCTTCGTGAAATTGCACGGGGCATGCGTGAGTTGCCCTATTTCTTTTATTACCCTCAAAATGGGTCTTGAGACCCAACTTAAAGCACAAGTTCCCGGTGTGAAAACCGTTGAATCTGTTGATCCTGATGATATTTCGTAGATTATTTACATATAACTCTTTTTTAAAGTCTTGAATTTCCCTTCTTGTTTTTGGTATATTCAAATTGAAGTAAAGTATTTTGTGTTTTAATTTTGAAAAGTAAAATATAAAAAAACAGAGGGAGAGTAGTAATGAAGATGTTTAAAAATGTCATGTTTGTCATCTCATTGTTGATAGTTGGTGGTGTGAGTGCAAAACAGGTAGGGAATACCAAACGCTCTCCAGGAGTTCAAGCACCTGCAACACAGCAGCAAGAGCAGGGACTAACGGTTGAACAGCGGAAAGAGATGCTTAATAAGTACAAAGCAGAACATAGAGCAGCTCAAGAACAAATGACAGAAGGACAGTTAAATCAAGGTGCAGCATCTCAAGGATCAAAAGTTATGGATTCAGTACAATGGCAGGGAATAGTAAGAGAATTAACTTCGAGGGATAAAATTCCTTCACCAAGTCGTATTAATCAAATTAAACATATGAATTTGACTGATGAACAATTATCAATGTTGAGTATAATTGAGCAAAATATCTTTCTCAAAAGACAATTAATTATGGAAAAAGCTGCAACAGAAAAACAAAAACAGAAAAGGAAACAACCTGCTAAAGGCTGGTATGAAACATTTTTTGGAACAAGTGAGACAGGTGAAGTAGAAAATTATAAAAATATGATAGCAGAAAAGTTAGATGATATTGAAAAATATCCAACGATTAAAAGTAAAAATGAAGCATTGAGTTTAGGAATAGAGTTTTTTGAACCTGAGTATACTGATATAAATCTCATGAGAAAAGCTCAAAAAGCTTTAATAAACGAATTGCCGAAGGGACCTGAAACATCATCTGAGCAAGCACAAATTAATTCATTGGTGAGTAAAATGCGACATATGTTTGGTTTTAATCTCGAAGATTTGACTATGGAAGATAATAAAGTTAAGTCTCTTGAGGATTATTTTAAAAATCTTAAAGCGGGTACGAAAGAATTTGTTGTTGCAAATATTAGTGATAATAATGCAAAGGCGCTATTGCAAGCTTTGATCTCTGAAACAGAACGAATTAATACAATGATTGATAGCTTGAGTGGCAAAGCTATAGAAAAAAAACCAGTTCAAAAACAGCCAACTCAGACAAAAGCTGCACCTTCCCAACAAGAAGTTGATGCTGAGCAAGAAGCTGGACCTCAAGCAGTAAGTCCGTGGACTTTGGGAGTACGAAATATCTTTGGAGAATCAACACCAGAAGAAACAACAACTACACAACCTGCGCAACAAAAATCTTCTACAGAAAAAAATCCTCGTGAAGGAGCTCCACAAAATAAACCTGCTGGAAGAGCGGTTAATGTTGGGTAATGTCATTATATGAGTCAGTAATGCAATAAAATGAATTAGAAAAAGAGCGATGGTGAAAACATCATCGCTCTTTGTATGAAAAATAAAGGAATGTATGAAGCATAGATTATTGATATTGATTATAACCGTATGTGTTGTTTTTCAACTGGCGCGATTAGAAAGTTACATGGGCGGCGAAACAATTCAATCAACACGACAAGCGGAGCAAGAAGAACGAGTGTATGGTGGTGAAGATAGAAATGCAAATATCAGTTCTGCATTAGAAATATTGGAGCGTGAAGATATTTTGTATAATGCGAAAACGACAGATCAGGATCAGAAAAAAGAGCGTTACTATGGGTTAGATAATGCTTATTCCACTGAAGGTCGCCAGAATGTTGAAAGAAATGCGAATTTGAATGATGCGTATTTAACAACACAAGCACAAAATCGAGAAGAAAAAGATCTTATTTTGAATAATCAATCCACTATTCAAGAAGAACAAAGAGAACGCATTGGATTGAAAAATAATGCAAGTATCACGGAACGGATGGAACAAGAAGCACGTCAAACTTCGCATTAACCCTTCGATACATCCTCCTTCGCCAAGGCTACGGAGGACACTCAGGGTGAACGGCTGAAAGTCATTTATCCCTGTTCGATAACATGTACAACGCTGCCTTGCACACCTTTTTCAATATAAAATTGTACCGGAAACTGATCTTTCATTGTTGGTAAATGGGACACGATGATAATTTTAGAAAAATCATCTTGTATTTTATGGAGGGCATCCATAATATGTCCTAATCCTTCATCATCTTGAGATCCAAAACCTTCATCAATAATAAGTGTTTGCAACGCAGTGCCCGCGCGACGCGCAAGAAGTTTTGAAATTGCAATGCGCAATGCAAAATCAATACGAAACGCTTCACCACCCGAAAAAAGTTCATATGGTCTGATGCCTGCTTGATCAGAAATTTTAATATCGAGCGTTTCCTTGGTGCCACCTTTTTTTAAATCACGTAATGAGTCGATAAAAATTTGTGCTTGATTATTGGTAAGCCGGGAAAGTAAAACGTTTGCTTCTTGTTCAATTTCTGGAATTGCTTCTTCAATTAAAAGTGCTTGAATTCCATCTTTTCCCGTTGCAGTTGCAATAGTTTGATAATCATCAATTATTGCATCCAATTGTGTAATATTTGTCTTTTCTTGGTCAAA
>DATAXH010000175.1:0-3775 GCA_036266775.1 Candidatus Babeliales bacterium
CAGTGAAAAAAAGATCAATAAACGGTATTGGCTTGATGTGCGCTATGGGTAATGCAAGTAATAATGCACCACATAAAATAAGAATGAAAAACGAAAATAAAATAATATGGGCGGGTGATATATCAATTATTTTTTTCTTACTCATATAAACCTATACTAAACCCCATTTTCAGTTCCTTACAATGGGGACCCCAATTGGGAAAACCGTATTCTCCACCGCTCCTCCTGCCTGCCCGACGGAGCCTTGCCGTGTCCTCCGAAGCTATTAGCGAAGGATGGGGAGAAGTAGGGAGCCTGTCGAAGGATATCTTCGAGCGCGCTTTAATCCTTTTTCCCCAATTTTCGTTCCACTTCTATTGGGGTCCCCATTGAAGAGTAACGGAGATGGGGTAAGCTGTTGAGCGCGGAAGGAGGTTTCGTTAACGTCTTATCTTTAACATGTCAGCGAGATATAATTCAATCTTTTCAATATTAATGCGTTCTTGTTTGAGTGTATCGCGATCACGAACGGTTACACAGTTATCATTAAGGCTATCAAAATCATAGGTAAAACATACTGGTGTACCAATTTCATCTTGTCGGCGATACCGTTTTCCAATTGATCCTGATTCATCAAATTCAACAGCAAAACCAGCGTTGGCAATTGCATGATATAGCGGACGCATGTTTTCACCCAGTTTTTTGCTGAGTGGTAAAAATGCTGCTTTTACCGGTGCAATAGTAGGATGTAATTTGAGCACAGTGCGTTCTTCACCACCAACTGTATCAACATTATACGCATCAAAGAGAACGGTTAAAAAGAGACGATCTGTTCCGACAGAGCATTCAACAACATTGGGCATATATGATGTTTGTGTTTCTTCATCAAAAACAGATAAATCTTTGCCGGAAAATTTGCTGTGTTGTGTTAAATCATAATCACCACGATGCGCAATTCCTTCGAGTTCTTTCCATCCAAATGGAAATTCATATTCAACATCACTGGTTTTGCATGAATAGTGAGAAAGTTCAGTTTTTTCATGTGCGCGTATGCGAATGCGATCTGTGTTTAAACCAATTGTGTTATAAAATGCAAGACGTAATGCGCACCAATAATCAAAAAATTCATATGAACTGGTTGCAGTGCAGAACCATTCAATTTCCATTTGTTCAAACTCACGCATACGAAAAAGGAACTGTTTTGGTGTAATTTCATTACGGAATGATTTGCCGATTTGTGCAATACCAAATGGAATTTTTACACGGTTGGAAGACATAACATTTTTAAAATTAATAAAAATAGATTGGGCTGTTTCAGGACGTAGATATGCAACATGTCCAGAAACTGCACCAAGTTCTGTTTTAAACATCATGTTAAATTGACGGGCTTCAGTCCATGCTGTTTTGCCGCAATGTGGGCAGGGACCATTAAGATTAATATCAGGATCATCAGCGCGGAAACGTTTTTTGCAGTTTGTGCAGTCAACCATAGGATCATTAAAATTATCAATATGCCCTGATGCTTTCCACACCGCTTCTGGTCCAAGCAATGCGCCTTCTAAAAAAAAGACTGTTTTATCAGGAGAGTTGATTGATTTTGACCATGCATTGCGAAGATTATTTTTGATGATAGTACCAAGTGGGCCAAAATCGTAAACGCCATTTAATCCACCATAAATCTCTGCTGATGGGAATACAAAACCACGTCTTTTGCAGAGGGAAACAATATCTTCGAGTGTTGGTCTATAGGATGACATAAGTTAAATCCTTAATTAATTTTTTCAAAACGTAATAGTATTATGATAGCCGTTTGGCCTGATTTTGACAAATTCCCAGCAAGTTTCAAGTGGGAGAATGTGATAGTTTATGGTATAATTAAAGTAATTGTATGGTGAGCAAAAGAGGAATTATGAAAAAACTGCCTATTGGTCTTCAAACGTTCTCTAAGTTAATTGAAGATGATTATATTTATGTTGATAAAACTGCACTGATTTATAACTTGATTACTACGTATCAATATTACTTTTTTTCTCGTCCTCGGCGTTTTGGCAAATCCCTTTTAGTTTCAACATTGGCGGATATTTTTAGTGGGGATAAAGAGCTCTTTACTGGTCTTGCTATTAGTTCTTTACCTTATGATTGGAAAAAACACCCTGTTATTATGATTTCTTTTGCTGACATATCATACAGAACACCTGATGAGCTTGAACAAGGAATTAAAATATCTTTGCAGCGTATCGCACGCGAGTATCATATTGTTTTAAGTCAGGAATTTACTTCTGGTCAGATGTTGCAAGAACTTGTCATAACATTAGCACAAACAGCTCAGGTTGTACTTTTAATTGATGAATATGATTATCCCATACTACAACATCTTCATAATGAACAATCTGCCCATGCAATGCGTGAACAGTTAAAAAGTTTTTATGCTGTTATTAAGGGGCTTGATAAATATCTTAGATTTGTGTTTTTGACGGGTGTCAGTAAGTTTTCTCAAACTTCCATTTTTTCTGGTCTTAATAATTTAAATGATATTAGTTTTGCACCTGAATATAGTGCATTGTTAGGTTATACACACGATGAAATTGTAACGTATTTTCAACCTTATCTTGAGGCTGCGGCAAAAGATAATGATTATTCGGTAGATCAATTATTATTGCATATTACAGAATGGTATGATGGGTATCTTTTTACGGGGATAAAAAATACTACAAAAATGTATAATCCATTTTCTGTTCTTTTATTTTTTTCAAGAAAAACATTTGCTAATTATTGGTTTGCGACTGGGACACCTACATTTTTGATTAATTTGTTTAAAAAATATAATTATGCACCGCAAGATTTTGAAAGAATTGAAGCGACTGCTAGTGAGCTTGGAGCATTCGAAATTGAACAAATTTCTCTCAAAACATTACTTTTCCAAACCGGATATTTAACCATTTATGGAGTTGACCCAATCAGTAAAAATTATATTTTGACATATCCCAATAAAGAAACGGTTGATGGATTATTTGAGTATGTTTTTAAATCTATCACACATCAAGCACCATCATATTTGAGTAGTATTGTTGCGCAGGTGATGCAAGCCTTGTCCCATGAAGATTTTAAGCAGTTGCATACACTCTTAACATCATTTTATGCTGCAGTTCCTTATACAATAAAAATTGATCAAGAAAAATATTATCAGACCATATTTTATGTATTATTTAAACTTGTTGGTGCAGATATTGTGGTGGAACAGCCAACTAATGTTGGACGTATTGATGCAATTGCGCAAACAAAAAATACATGTTATGTGATCGAAATGAAACTCAATGCAACGGCTGACGCAGCACTTCAGCAGATTAGAGAGAAAAAATATTATCAAGCATATGAAACGTTAGGTAAAAAAATCATTTTGGTTGGCATAGCATTTGATGTAGCATCAGGTAATGTCAGTGAAATGAAATATGAAAATCTTTGAGGAGTAAAAATATGCGTAGTATAAAGTATGTAGTGTGTTTGTTGGTTTTTAATTTCGTCACATGTTATGGGGTAACAGTTGCGGATGTTCAAAAATTAACTACCACCAATTTTTTTAGTGAATGGTCCAAGTTTTTAGATCAAGTTTTAAAAGAGCAAAAAGAGCAGATATCCCCTGAAAATGAAAAGATATATCAGACGTTTATGCAGCAAGGAGAAAAATTACAAATTCCCAAAGTTACGGGAAATAAAAAATCACTTTCTGATATGCAAGAACAGATGAAGGATGTTAAAAAAAGAATGGGTAGTGAAAATAAAGTTACGCAAGATTGGA
>DATAXH010000176.1:0-3577 GCA_036266775.1 Candidatus Babeliales bacterium
CCTTCGATACATCCTCCTTCGCATAAAGCTTCGGAGGACACTCAGGATGAGCGGAAATTGAGCACTTATATTTTTGTAGTAATTCTTTTGATTACATCATCTCTCACACATCCCTTAGCATATGACTCAGCAATTTATAAAGCACAAAAAGGTAATTGGCAAGATGCTCACACCGCGTTAAATAATATTATCACTGATAATCCGGATAATGCTGATGTTATGTATGATGCAGGAGTTGCTGCATATAATGTTGGTAATACATGTCAGGCAGCAATTTGTTTTGCACGCGCTACAGAATGTAATGAAAATAAGAATGTTTGTTTCCGTGCGCATTATAACGCAGGAAATATGTGTGTTGAAGAAAAAAAATTAAAAAATGCGCTTGCAGAATATGATAAAGCTCTTGCAATAGAACCGGATAATGAATATGCACGGCATAATCGTGATCGTGTTGCGCAGATGTTAGAAGAAGAAAAAAACAAGCAAAATCAACAGCAAAATGAGCAAGACCAGCAAGATAATAAGCAAGATAATCAAGATAAAAAAGATCCCTCCTCTGCCAAGCCTACAGAGGACACGCAAAACCAAGATGGTAATGATGATCAGCAACAAAATGGTGAGCAAAAGCAAGATGGCAATGATCAGTCCTCTTCTGCTGAAGCTCCGGCAGATAAGCAATCTGGTGGTAATGATAAGCAAAACCAAAATGGCAATGATAAAAAATCAAATGATAATCAATTAGATCAAAAGTCCCAAAGTGATCATGAGCAACAAACAGGTGCTGAAGAGCAACGTACTGAGCAGGGGAATGAGAAAAAAGAGCATCAAAAAAATTCCGATAATAATAAAAAACGGAATGGTAAAGATCAGCTTGATAAACAATCGAAAGAAGCACAAAAAGAAGAAGGTAATAAACAGCACGAGGGAAATAAACACAATATAACTCCTGAACAAGCGAATACAAATGAGAACAATAAGAATAATGTAGCAACACAGGATGGTCAAGAGCAAGGAGAGGCTTGCGATGCACTTGATGAAATGGTTATTAATGATCCGTGGCTGTTGAAGGTTTTGAATGATCAAGAGAAGCGTGACAAAGTAGTTAATAAACAGTTAATGGAAGCAAAAATTCGTCAACATGGTGGAAAAAATGGTCAAAATTGTTGGTAAAATTTTAATAACTTTTTTTTGTATCATAGAATCTTTTTTACATGCACGCATTGCTTTAGAAGTTCGCACAGATAACGGTACACCAAATAGTGTTGTTGTGGGACAACCATTTACATTAGACGTTGTTATTGATGATGTATATGGATCAGTTGCAAAGCCTTCAATTAAGGGATTAGAAAAATTTAATGCACGCCAATGCGGATCATATATGAGTAGTGTTAATGGTAAAGCAACAGCACGTTATTCTTATCAAGTTCGTATTGATAAAATTGGATCTTATGTGCTTGGGCCAGCAACAGTTATCCATCAACAGCAAACAATTATCTCTAACGAATTATGCGTTGATGTTGTCAAAGATATTGGTACTCCGCAGATGAATAAAAATAACAATGCAGAAACAAAAACATTTTTACGATTGATGGTGAGTTCAGAATCTGTAGTTGTTGGACAAAAAATAGGTTGTATGTTGCGTTTTTATTACCAAGATCCGTCAATATCATTAACAAATATTGGTTCGCCCGATTTGTTGGGATTTGATGTTAAGGAGCATAGTCCATTAGAACATGGTACTGCTCAGATAGACGGTGTAGAATACCATTATGCGCAATGGCAATGGGATATGTATCCGACTAAACCGGGTGAATTTCTTATTCCTGCATATAATGCTGATTATGAACTGCCAATAAAAGATAATCATCTATTTGGTGGTTTTTTTATGTTGAGTCGCGCTGATCGTAAACGAATATATTCGAATGCTCTTACGCTTAAAGTATCCCCACTTCCTTATTCAAATCTTCCAGTACATGCAGTTGGGCAGTTTGAACGTTTTTCTGCGGAAATAAAACCAGGAATGGCAAAAGAAGGTGAGGGAATGGTTTTAACATTAGAGATAGAGGGTAATGGCAATTTGCCAGCAATAGCAACGCCACCATTACAAATGCCTGATGCGTTAAAATATTATGATTCGAATAGTACTATTATTATGCCAAAACATAGTGATGAATTACCTAAAAAAAGATTTGAATTTATTGTGCAAGGTATGAAATCTGGTTATTGTGAGATCCCTGAACAGTTATTCACTTATTTTGATACGGAGACACATCGGTATGAAACATTACGTACGGTCCCTCTCGCAGTATCAATTATGTCTGGAACCATAAGTGTAAAACAAAATTATATTCCTCCAACATTATCAACTGAGACTTCAGCAACAGTTGATAATGAAAAAACTATTGCTGATATTAATACGACTGGAAACTGGTATGCAGCACCAGAACGCCATTCATTACCATGGTGGTTGTTTCAGTTGTTGTTATTATTACCATGTTTTTATATGGGATATCCTTTTATTGTGAATAAATTTATTTTATTGACCGGTAATAGCGCACGTTTACGACGATGGCGTGCGTTTAGGCAAGCCCATCAACACTTAGAACATGCTTTTCGCAATAATGATGATCAAAAACTTTATACTATTTTTATGCAATTGCTTCAGGAATTAGGTACGAATGATTTGTCAGTTTTTGCTCAGGATAGTTTTTTTGAGCGTATGACACATGCAGCGTATGGAAAATCGGATAATAAAAATAGTGATGAATTATGTAGGATGGCAAAAGAATGGTTAGAGCGGCTAGAAAAAATTATGTAATTTTCTTTTTTGTTTGTGTGTTTGTTGTAAAAACAAACACGGGAAATGATGAAGAGTTTTTTTTACGTGGTAATCAAAAATATGCGCAAAAAAATTATGAAGATGCTTTCAACGCATATGAGATGGTGAATAAAAAAGGTAGCGCTGTGCTGTATAATATGGGAAATTGCTGTTTTCATAAAGGTGATTATGCGCAGGCTCTTGTGTATTGGCAACGGGCAGAAATTGGTGCAACGTCTCAGGAATACAATAGAATTGCACGTAACAAAAAGTATGTAGCAAAGCTTATTGGTAAAGAAAACAGTATAAAAATGCAACAGAAAATATTTACATTTTTACAAGATTTATTGCCGTATCTTTCTTTATTTTTTCTTCAGTTTTTATTTTTGTTATGTTGGTATTTATTTGTATTTTTAATGGGTAAAAAACAGATAAAATTAAAAAAAATTATAGTCAGTTGTATAGCTGTTGTATTGATGAGTTGTGGAGCTCTACTACAAGTCTCTTATATGCAGATCGGGAAAGAAGAAGGAGTTGTCGTAAAAAAAGATGCGCAACTTTTGGTAGGACCTGATAAAGGGTTTCAAGCTTTGTGTCCGCTTGTATATGCTCATAACGTAGCGGTTAAAGAAAAAAGAGAAGGTTGGTATAAAATTCAATATGCTGATATGATTGGCTGGGTTGAAGCAGATATTGTACAGATTATATAATGAAAAATTATAACTTATAGCAGCATATGGTTGATAAACGTTTTTCCTT
>DATAXH010000177.1:0-2108 GCA_036266775.1 Candidatus Babeliales bacterium
TGATTCAGCGTTTGCGTGATCATAATGATGGTTACACTATAACTATTACAGAAGTAATGCAGCCAGCAAAAGGAATTTTGATTGCTTTTAGTTTTGATAATAAAAAAATTGCTTTAAGTTATGAGCTGTTTGATTCTATTAATTTACAAAAAGGGATTGTGTTTCGATTATATAATAAAGAGTTACTACAACAACTTGAACAGAAAAATAATCAACCCGTTTTACGTACATTATGGCATAAACCCGACTTCACTACTCTTTCGCCAAGGCTCCAAAGTACAGGCAATGCTTCCTATGACACTACGAAGGACAAATCGTTGGGCAGGCCTTGCATAGCCATTGATTCTGGTCATGGTGGTAGTGATTGTGGAGCAATAGGTATCGGAGGTATTCAAGAAAAAGATATTTCTTTAGCAATAGGTATAAAAGTTGGAAATTTATTAGAACAACATGGTTTTTCTGTTGTAATGACGCGAAATAGTGATGATACGGTTGGTTTAGATGAACGTACATCATACGCAAATAATAATCATGCAGATTTGTTCGTTTCTATTCATGCCAATTGGGCATCAAATCAACGAGCGATTGGCATTGAAACTTTTTGTCTTAAGCCTACATTGTTAAAAAAAGGATTTTCACTATTATCAGATGCGCAACAGAATCTGTATGCGAATGTGCTCCAGCAACGATTTGATGACGCACATACATTAGCTCAGGCAGTACAGCATCGACTGTGTGATGCAGTATCACACCATCATAATGACTTCATTGATCGTAAAGTAAAATATTCCGTCTCGCAAGTGTTATTGGGTACGCAAGCTCCCTCTATTCTTGTTGAAGTTGGTTTTGTTTCACATCCAAAAGAAGCAGTTTTGTTACATGATACTGAATATCAAAGTAATGTTGCACGTGGTATCTGTGACGGTATTTTATCTGTTGTAAGTTATAATAACTTTCTATAAAAACTTTTATTTTTATTGCTTACTTAAAAAGCTGGTACTATACTTTATCCAACCCCTTTTTTTGGGGTATTTTTTATAAAATAGTAAGTTTTATAGGTGGGTTACATTGCTGTGATGCGTTTTATTTGGGAAGATTTTTTAAAAATTGCTAAAGAAGAGCTTGGAAGTCGTGTTGTGGAAACATGGTTTAAAGCTGTTTCTATAACCAAATGGGATAATAAAGAAAAAATTATTTATTTGCAAACACCCAATGTATTTGTGTGTAATTGGTTAGAAAAAAATTATCGTTCTGTGTTTCAAACTCATCTTGGCCGCTTATTGAATGTTATAGACCCAAAGGTTGTTTTTGTAACGACGTCATTAAAAAAGAATGAAGATATTCCTGCTCATACTGAATTAGACATATCAGTAATTGAAAAAAAGACACCTGAATCAAAAATATTTCGTGCTGCTCATGTTATTCCTTATAATAATAATCAAAAGACTCATTTAATTGCTTCTAAGTTGTCAGAACGCTCGGGTCATCTTAATAAAAAATATATATTTGAGACATTTGTCGTCGGACCCAGTAATTCACTCGCATATGCAGCAGCGTGTGCAGTTGCTCAAAAGCCAGGAGAGCTTTATAATCCATTATTTCTTTATGGTGGTTCTGGATTAGGTAAAACGCATTTATTACACGCTATCGGTAATACTATTCAAGTACATAATAAAAAAGCTGTTATTCTGTATCAAACGGCAGATCGTTTTGTAAATGAATTTATTAATGCAATTCGGTTTGATAAAATAGAACGTTTTCAAAAAAAATATCAGCAGGTTGATGTTTTATTAATCGATGATATTCAATTCATTTCTAATAAAGAAACAACACAAGAAGCATTTTTTCATATTTTTAATTCATTATATGATGCACGTAAGCAAATTGTCTTTTCCAGTGATACGTTTCCACAAAATATTAATGGTATAGCGGAACGATTACGGTCACGATTAGCATCAGGTATGATTGCAGATATCCATCAGCCTTGTATCGAAGTTAAAACTGCTATTTTAAAAAGAAAAGCTGAACTAAGCGGTGAACTTTTAAGTGATGAGGTTGCTCATTTTCTTGCATCGCACGTCACTTCGAATATTAGAGAACTTGAAGGA
>DATAXH010000178.1:0-2075 GCA_036266775.1 Candidatus Babeliales bacterium
TTCTAAATCTAAATGCTCATCTTTAAATTGCCCATCTTTGAGTACATGAAACCCTTCAGCGTACGCTTGCAATATTCCATATTCTATGCCATTGTGCACCATTTTTACAAAATGTCCTGCACCAGAAGAACCAACATAGGCATAGCCATCAGGTGTTGCAACAGCTTTCAACAGCGGTTCAATTAAATCATATGCTTTTTTATCACCGCCAACCATCAAACAAAATCCATTTTCTCGCCCATGAATGCCGCCCGATGTTCCACAATCTATAAAATAAATATGGCGCAACGCAAGGTCTTGTGCACGGCGCATAGAATCACTGAATTTACTGTTTCCACCATCAATAATAATATCACCATTTTTCAGCACGGGTTGCAATTGCGCAATAACTTTATCAACCAGTTCTCCTTGAGGAACCATCAACCAAAAAACATGAATGTTTTTATGTGCAAAATCATCCATTGATGCAACAATCTGCACACCATCTTGTGCTGCTGCTGCACAACTTTCAGCATTCACATCAAAACCAAAAACTGAAAATCCCCCTTGTATCGCACGATACGCAAGAGATTCACCCATTTTTCCCAATCCAATAATTGCTATGTTCATGATCGCCATCTCATTCCATGTTTTTGTGTAAATTGTTGTTCTTCTTGTGGACCTTTTGATCCTTTTGCATATGTAAAAAACGGTAATTTTTGCTGTTCAATCAAATCAATCAATTTCCATGCATATTCAATTTCATCAAAACGAACTGATATTGATTGTTCACCGCGCACTATCTCCTCAAGTAACAATTCATATGCCTCTGGTGTTTGCACTCCAAAAAGACATGAGTGACAAAATTCCATTCCTATCGGTATCATTTGATCTGAATTAGGTTTTTTAACGTTCAATGTTAGCTTAAATATCGCCTCAGGAGCTATTTCTATTGTCAACCAATTAGAATCAGTTGGGCATCCACGCATCAGTAAGCAATCTACCTGCTTAAATTTAATATGAATAATAGTTTCTTTTTTATCTAAACATTTACCTGTTTTTAAATAAAAAGGCACACCAACCCAACGTGGTGTATCAACGGTAAGTTTTAATGAAGCGTACGTATCCGTGTGTGAATCTTTCTGTACATGTGGTTCGTCGGTATATCCTTTATATTGCCCTAAAATACCATCAACAAATTTCAGTTTTTCTAATACTTTAACCCGCTCTGCACGGATGTAATCTCCCGTAAGTTTTTCGGGGGATTCCATACATATTAATGCAAGCAGTTCAAGCATATGATTCTGCACAACATCGCGTAAAGCACCATATGCATCGTAATACATACCACGCCCTTCAATCCCTATACTTTCACTCAAAACAATTTGCACCTGATCAATATATCTATTCGACCACAACGGCTCAAGAACACAATTGGTGAAACGAATTAAAGCAATATTGCTCACTATTTCTTTAGTCAAATAATGATCAATACGATACACTTGCGCTTCATCTATATTTTTTGCAATGCATTCGTTAACTTCATGCGCTGATTTTAAATCATGACCAAACGGTTTTTCATACACAATTCTATGCCACGTCTGCTCATTAATTTTCTTCCGCTGCAACAACCCAACCTCGGCACAATTATGTGTTATACTGCAAAAAAAATTTGATCCTGTTGCAAGATAAAAAAGACGATTACCAGTTATCCCATTCTTTTTTTCACACTCTTGAATAAAGAGATGCAAGCTTGCAAAATCAGCCGGTTTATTAAAATCAATTTTTTTATAATAACTTATATTTCGTAAATTATTCCAAACGGTTTCATCCCCATCTTGAACAAATGGATATGCTGCATCAATCATCTGATGAGACGTTATCTCATCAAAAGCAGCACCGACAATAATGACTTTTTCCAACTTTTTCTTTGCAACAAAGCGGTGCAAGGCGGGAATGATTTTCCGCTTACTCAAATCACCCGTTGCTCCAAAGAGAATAATTGTTATATTTTTCATAGTTTCCCTTTCTTTCATTATCAGCTTAGCTTATCTGTGATCCCTTTGAAAGATGGATAATTTGACAAAGATTTCAAT
>DATAXH010000179.1:0-2248 GCA_036266775.1 Candidatus Babeliales bacterium
TTAAGCTGCGAGCGACATTCTAATGCACGTTTTCTTTCTTCCAGTGATACCGCATAATTTTTTTGGGATCGATGAGATAGCGATAATAATGAATACGCTTCTTCACTGAGCTGTAATATATTTTTGAGACTTTCCTCATTCCAAATTCCGTGTTGTACTGCGTATCCAAGATGTTTGAGTGCACTCATAATGAAGGACATTTTTTCTGAGCTATTTATCATATTGTTTCTGAGCAATATATGCGCAAGTTTACCTATATTATAGGATTTTTGAGGATCGGTGGTTTTGAGTTCTTGTATATAATTACCAATATTACTGCAAAGAGAAGAAAGGTGTGTGATATCGTTTGGTGTCCAATCTGTTGTACAGCTGAGACATGCATCAAAAGCATTTGATCGCACTTCGGAGAAACTGTTCTTAGTGGTAATGTAATGAGAGATTCTTTTGTATAATGCATGAGCTTCATCCATTCTCTGAGAATAGTAATAGAATTCTGCTAATATGCAGTTAATCATGGGTAAAAGTAGAGTATCTTTTTGGAGATCATTCTTTTGCAACCTTGTGATAATGGTAGAGCAAAAGGGAGTATTTGCTATGTGAGATAAAGTAAGAGATATATTTTTTTGAGAAATAATAGTTGTTACAAAAGATTTTAAAGAAAGTTCATGTAACACGAATAAACATGTTGTTTTAACGATAGGATTGATTGCATCTGTTTTGTCTTTTTCAAGTAATTCTAATGCGTGTAAGATTACTTTTTTATCGTGTGTATCATCGCAAGAAAAAATCCCTTGATTGAGTTGCTGAGCATAAGGTGAGCTTTGTGGTAGCATTCGTTTATAATTATATGCTTTGAGATAATTGCCGTGCTGTTGAGATAGCAGCGCTATCATGTAACCAATTTCATGTTTATTGGTTTTGTTTTTTTATATGCGCATTCAAGATAGGGTAAAAGTTGTAAGCAAAAATCAGATGATATAAATCCTGATGGAGGGTATGTTTGAAAAAGAGGATTTTTTTGTTTATCTGGATAGTATATAAGATGTAAAATAGTTGTTATCCATTGCGCATATTGTGTATAGAATTTGGGATTTTTTTGTGCGGTATGTTCAAGAAGTTTAAGAATTTCACTGTCTTGTGGATTGTTACTATATGCTGCGTGATGCGTAAGCCCTTGTTGAAGATGATTTAACGCAAGATCATAATTCTGTTTATATGTTTGATTATCAGACAGTGAGATGTGTAATGATGTTTGCATGTTTGTCAATATTATAAGTTCTTTTTGATTCCAAGATTCATAGCTTTGCGCATAGGTAAGATGACCCAAGACGTCACGTAATAATCGATCTTTTTTTATATATGGGTATATTTTGAATGCTTCTTGTGTAAATAAACCTATTTTGTAGGATAATTGAGGATTTATTTTTTTTTGTCGCAAGAAATACTCCATAAAGGTGACATTTGCAAAAAAATTAATTTTTTCTGTATCTTTTTTTATATCAAAATTTTCAGTAGTTATTACATAAGCAATGAAAGCATGTGATTTAAGTTGGGTAAAGTTATTTTTTGTGGATAGTGAACATTGAGTGTACAATTGATCATAATGTTTATCTGCGTTTTTATAATCTTTCTTGTTATAGTAAAGTTCAGCCAATACATAATGTATATCGATGAAAGATACATCATTTTCTGGAAAATGAACTTTGTTCAGTTGAGTGATCACTTGAGAACATATGGGCATTCTGGCGATTTCAGAAAGCAAATCATGCTGCGACTTTGTTAGTTCTATAATTGTGTGAGTAAATTTTTTTGCTGCATCTTCAGCTGATAATTTACTGTCTCCATAGTTGATTAGAAATTGGCATATAGTTTCAATTTCTGGAGTTTGAAAACAGTTCCGTTGATTTAAAAGAAAGAGATTATAATTTTTGTCTCTGTTCTCAATGGATTGTAGATAATTACATGTGTAGAGGATATACGCTACTGCGGGAGAGATGGGTTGTGGAATCCTGTTCTCGTCATTACATTTAAGATTATCAATGGTATGTTTAATATCCTCCAATTCTATTATTTTTTTTTCTTGAGCAAGAGGGTGTAGAAAAGCAAGAAGGTCAAGTGTGATGTTAGTTTCCGCTTTATTTGCCTTAAGGCAATCCAATGAGGGAAAGCATCCACCGAGTAGATGATTGGTGAGTTTTATTTGTGCCTCATCATCACCATTTTTTGCCAATTGCTGCATCGATTTTTT
>DATAXH010000180.1:0-3718 GCA_036266775.1 Candidatus Babeliales bacterium
TTGTAACTGACTCATACCACATTCATAAAAAAAATCTGGGACATCAAAATCAGTTCCTTGAGCAAAACAAGTTGCATAATGTTTAAAATTCTTAATTGATTCAACAGACACAGATTCTGGGATACAATCCACAAATTCAAAAAAACTCAAAACCAAACAAGCTCTTGATAACAATTTAACCGTTTTAAAATAGTGCTTGTCCTCATCTGTAGGAATACATCCCAAATATTTTCTTAATAAACGGATATCATTTTTATGACTTAAACAAGAAAAAATAGAATACGCTGTTAAATCACCAAATTCATAATTAAGCGCAAGCGTATCCCAATCGATAATGACAATATCATTATTCTTAAAAAATATATTTCTTGGATGAAAATCATTATGTCCAATAACCAATGGCCTCTTGTGTTTATCAATTTCCTGATGAATCAATTCTGTTTTATTTTTCACTTCTTCAAGAACAGCATCAAAATTATCACAGTTTTTCTTTTTGACACTGTGATAGTGACGAATCGTTTCATCAAAACAGTTTTCTTTATTATGCGTTACTATATTTTTATCAAATTGAGCTATCAATTTAACCTTTTTTGCAATCAGATCAATAACTTTAGGGTTGTTTGCTTGCTCAAGAGATAATGTAGAAGCATCAACAAAATCCATGATCATAAAATCAAATGTATCATCACAGTGCCCATGATAATGAACTTTAGGAGCAAGACCTTTATCAGCAGCAAGTTTATTTATATGCGCTCGATTATGCCGATCATCTGGTAAGCCTTTAAACATACGCGCAACATATTTTTTATCATTTACCGTACATATAACGGGAGCTTCATTAGATAACCCTCCCATCAATGATTTAGTTGTATAAAAATTTATTTTCCCCAAAAAATTTTCAAAACCGTTACGAACAGCAGGATTATCTGACCAATATTTTACTGATTCTTCCATTCCATACAGTTGCGCAATACTACACAAAAAAACTAAAACATACCATTTCATTATCGATTCCTTATGATATTTGTATTGTTGTATATTAAATATTTCAGTATCTATTGATCTCCTATCAATAACGCAAATACCATCTGCCTATCATTTTGTTGCGTGGCCTGTTCCAAAAAAGAGATATAACATTGACCAACACCTGCATATGCTAGAATAAACCTCGCGCGGCGCCTACTCCAATACATTGCATTACTGTACATACCCTGTAATAATTTTTCCGCAACTTTATTTTTTTCTGTATTATCATAAGTTTTACAAAATTCACCAACTTTAAAAGACGATAGTATTGTATTAAAATACTTGGAGGTAACACTTAATGGTAAAACAGTTTTAATGGTATCCTCTAAAGAAGTTTTATCACAAATAATTGGTAATATCTCTTTACAAGACAAGTCTGACAAAATAAATTTCTTTTCCATACCAGAAATCATAAAATTCATTAAAAAAATCATTATTAAAAGTACATTCACGCTCCCAAATATGCCCTTCATAATCCCCCCTATAAAAAAATTAATTACTTCTGAAAATCCTTATATAACATACTCGGTTGAATGCCGCGATTATTTTGATACTTATTACTCGAATATGTTGTGTAATCACCTTCTATGGTGTGATAAAAAATCTGACATATTTCAACGCCAGGATAAATACGAACTGGCTGTACGCAGAATATTTCTAGTGTCCAATAACCGCGAAACCCAACATCGCCAAACCCTGCAGTAACGTGAATAAAAAGACCTAAGCGCCCTATTGATGAACGTCCTTCAATCATAGGAACAAGCGTGTCAGTTTTTGTGTATTCAACCGTTCTACCTAAATACAGTTGCCCTGCTTCTAATAATAATCCTTCTTCAGGAATCACAATTGTTTTAACTTGATGTTCTTTTTTCATATCAAGATGAGGTTCGTCATATATCATCAACTCATTATGTAAACGCAAATTATAACTGTTTGGACCAAGTTGTGACACATTAAAAGGTTCTATCAAAAGATCTTTTCCTAAACGCCGTCTAATTTCATTTCCAGAAAGAATCATAGTTCTCCTTGTTGAACTCATTAAAAGATCGTGGTAACGTTAATAATACATTAACAGAAAATTATTTTTTAATAAAAAGATATAAACTATGATACATAATTCCGTTCCAACTCAAACCATTATTGACCAAATCAAATTAGAAAGTAACCGTTTTAAAGATCTACCAACCGAAATTGGCAAAGTTATTGTTGGTCAAAATCACATCATTGATTTAATTGTTAATGCAATCCTCTGCAAAGGACATATTCTTTTAGAAGGTGTTCCTGGAGTTGCAAAGACAACCATGATAAAAGCTGCTGCATCTGCACTGGGGCTCACATTCAACAGAATTCAATTTACACCAGATTTATTACCATCAGATTTAATTGGCACCTTAATCTTTAATCCAAAAACTCATGATTTTGAAACAAAAAAAGGACCAATTTTTGCAAATCTTATTCTTGCCGATGAAATTAATCGCGCCCCTGCAAAAGTCCAAGCGGCACTTTTGGAAGCAATGCAAGAACAGCAAGTAACTATTGGATCTCATACCTATAAACTAGATGCACCTTTTTTAGTTTTTGCTACGCAAAACCCCGTTGAACAAGAAGGAACATATCGCTTACCTGAAGCACAACTTGATCGTTTTTTGTTTAAAATTCATGTCGATTACCCGACAATATTTGAAGAGCTTGAAATTCTCAACCGATCAATTACTACACATCCAATCATTCAAGTTTTAACAAAAGAAGACATTCTTGAATCACAACAATTAACACAAGCTATCTACGTTGATGAAAAAATTAAACAGTACATACTTGCGATTGTTTTTGCAACACGAAAACCTGCTGATTATAGATTACAAGATATTGCTTCATACATTAATTATGGTGTTTCTCCACGTGCAACGCTTGCTTTGTATCATGCAGCAAAAACACATGCTTTTTTAGCTAAGCGGCATTATGTAACACCAGATGATGTTAAAGCGGTATGTTTTCCGGCTTTACGACACAGAATACATTTAACGTATGAAGCGGAAGCAGATCATGTGACTGCTGATTTACTTATCAAAAAGATAATAAATAGTATTCCGACACCATAAGCCCTTCTTAAAAAACAGATCTATTGGTATACTTGACAATACTCAAATAAGAACGCTATTGTGAAAAAATAAAAAAATAATGCAAGGAATGTGCAATGAAACATCCATTTTGGATTATAAATCTTGGACTGCTTTCGCTCGTCCTTGCTGCCTGTGCATTTATTTTTTTATCAAGCGTAAAAGTCCCTCAGCGCGAAGATATTGAACCATCTCAAGTTTTACCAAGAAAAGAATCAAAAGTTGCGATTAATATCAAAAAAATTTATGAAGATGATCTTTTCGGGACATACAGCAAAGAAATACCTCATATAAAACAACTCGAGTCAACGATTCCATTCCCAGAACCTCCAGCTCAGCAAAAAATAGTGATTCCTGCTCTTATTGAACCTGAATTTCTTGATCCTCTACAAGTTACACTTAAAGGAATTATTGTGGTGAGTTCTAATGATTCAAAAAATAGAGCAATGATCCAAGATAATAAAACAATGCAAGAAGGAACTTATAAAGTTGGTGACCTTATTCAAGATGCACAATTAATACGAATTTTTAAAAATAAAATAATTTTCTTGCGACTTAATGGACAACAAGAAGTT
>DATAXH010000181.1:0-5642 GCA_036266775.1 Candidatus Babeliales bacterium
TTTTATAGTGTTAAAGTAATGAAAAGTATTCTTGAAGAATGGCCTGTTGGTATAAGAGCAAAATTTTCACAAACTAGTAAACTTATAAAAGAAGTTGGTCTTGAAAGTGTTGGAATGCCTCATATTAAAGCTTTTGGGCAGGGCTTGTTTGAAATAAGAGTGAAGGCTGTTGAAGGTATCGGTAGAGCATTATTTTGTATTATGAAAGGCAAAGTTATAATTATTTTGCATGGATTTATTAAAAAAACAGAACAAACACCACAAAAAGAAATAGATTTAGCAATAAAACGCATGAAGGAGATAAGAGACAATGAGTAAAAGACCTACATTTGAAGAATTTCAAAAAGAGGCAATGAAGGATCCTGAGTTTAGAGCAGAATATGAGGCTCTAAATGCTGAATTTGAGTTAATTAGACAATTTATTAAAGCAAGACAAAAAGCGCATATATCTCAAACCGATCTTGCAAAAAAATTAAAAGTTCAGCAACCTGCAATTGCACGTCTTGAAGGTGGTGGTTATGCAAAAACTTCTATTGCTAAGTTATCGCAGGTAGCTAAAGTGCTTGGTTATTCGCTTAAAATTTCTTTGCAGGCAAAAAAGACACGATAATTCCAAAAAAAAGAAGTCTCAAAAATTGGGACTTCTTTTTTTTAGATCTTTTTTATGGATATTACATCACCGATTGGCCAATGAATTCTTGTGATTGACCCATTGGTTGCTGCATGCTTTTAATAGTTGCGGTGATTTCTTTGACCTTATCAGCCAATTTTTGTCCTAAGCGAACATAAAAAGCTTTATTTGCCAGTGCTTTATAAAGCTTAGCACCGTAATCACTCATCTTGAGGTTAGGAAACAGGTCTGAGAGGTTATTGTCTGTTTTTATATTTTTGAACGAACTGTTTTTATTTACAATCTCATCATATTGCTTATCGACAATAGCATCCATATTTGCAATAAAATCTGAGCTTGTAATGAGCTTTTCAAACGTTGGCTTAATGGCATTATACAGCGCGGAAGAAGCTTTTTCTGCCATTTTTATCTGAATACGTGATTCATTCCATGCCCGTTTGATGGCGTTCATTTGCGTGTTGATATGGTTTAGTTGAGTTGTAAGAGCCGCAACATCGGATGTAGACATTGCAAGCGCTGGAGCTACATGTATGAGGGAAAGTAGGCAAAAATATATTTTTTTAACCATGACAGTTCCTTTTAATGAGGTTTATTTCTACTTTAAATCTAGCAAAATCGGTTTCTATTTGTCAATGATGTGATTAAATAAAGCTTAAGAAAACAGAGAAAGAGGGAGAGACTGAGGTTGACATTTGGTCAAATATAGGACATTATTTTTATATAGATAATCAAGTCTGATTTAAAAAAAATAATAAGTTTCATTGTAAGGATATACCCAATGGCAACCAGTAAATCGGGTGGAAGTACCCAGAATAATAGAGAAAGTCATAGTAAGCGGTTAGGCTGTAAATTATTCGATGGACATACAGTTTTTGGTGGCGAAATTATTGTTCGTCAGCGTGGAACTCATATTCATCCAGGCAAACAAGTTCGTCGCGGTGGTGATGACACATTGTTTGTTACAGCTCCTGGCGTAATCAAATTTCACTTTGGCCCTAAAGGTCGTAAATACGTTTCTGTTATCAGTCCTTAGTAATTCTGAGCAAGAATTAGCGTAAAAAGTAGTAATGGAGGGTTCTCCTTCGTGGCTTTAGCGAAGTAGGTCTGAAAAGTAAAAAAAAGGTGTTTTTCAAACAGTGTGCTGCTCAAAGGAACGGGTAATTGATGTATATTAATTTTTTGAAATATCGTAAAGTAACGGCTTTATCATCTCTTGCACTTATTGCTACATTTGTTGGTGTTGCAATCTATAGATACCAAACTCGTGGATCAGTTTATACATACAGCGTTGATTTTACCGGAGGGACGCAAATTTTGCTTGGGTTTGAGCATGATGTTGATGGTGCTCAGGTAAAACAAATTATTGCGGATAGTGGTTGGCCAAGTGTTAATACGCGTGAATTTGGTAAAACAGAAATTCTGGTGCGTGTAAAAGAATTTGAAACGGATATGGTTGGGCTTGGTGAACGTATGAAGGATACGGTCCAACAAGCGATGCCAGAAAATAATGTCCAAATACTGCAAACAGAAACGGTTGGTGCTGGCGTTGGTGCTGATTTGCGAAGTAAATCAGTGTATGCAATGCTCGTAGCTTTGATTCTTATGTTGCTGTATATCGCAATGCGTTTTTGGTCAATAGCTTTTGCGACCGGTGCAATTTTAGCACTTGTTCATGACGCGCTTGTGATGTTAGCAATATTTTTATTTCTGGATCGAGAAATATCAATCAATTTTATCGCTGCAGTATTAACTGTTTTGGGATATTCAATTAACGATACGATTGTTATCTTTTCTCAGATACGTGAATTTATGAAAAAGAGAAAAGGTGTACCTTTAGATCAAATTGTTAATGATAGTCTTAATTACACATTACGACGCACAATGCTTACTAGTATTTCAACAGGATTACCTGTTTTGGTGATGTTGTTTTTTGGTGGTGAAGCGTTACAAGATTTTTCACTTGCGCTTTTAATTGGAATAATTTTTGGTACATATTCATCAATTTATATTGCAAGCCCTATTATGATGTTATTGCAACCAAAAGAATCTCATTCGAATTCGTTTTAAAAAAGCTTTTTTCTTTTATCTTTTTGAAATACATTGACGACTGATTTAAAAAATATGATCATTTTGATATACATGTATTGTACGATCAAAATGATCACTTCGTATATGTAAACTTACATATCTAAAATTAGTACATCATTTTTTTTAATCTTATTTTTTACAATTCAAGGAATAATACATGACGCACAACGTCAGAGTATCTTTTTACAGGAGGTCTGGATGAAAACCCGTGATATAAAAACAGCTGATTCTGCGCAAGAGACAGAAGAGACGCAACCAGCGAAAAAAGAAATATCTTCACAACCAACTCGTACTCGTACTCCACGAGTAGCGAAATCTTCTTCAACCAAAACATCCTCCGTTCCTACTTCTTCAGAGGATTCTCACAAAACTTCTGAAGATAGATCAGCTGATATTGCTGCGCAGAGAATATTTGAAGAATCACAAAAGGCAGCAGAAACATCACGAACTTCAATGCCAGAACAATTTTCTGAACGTGAGCGTGAAATAGTTGCGCAAGAACGTAGAAATCAATATCAGCAACCGCAATCTTCTTTCACTCCTCCTTTGCATAAAACTTCAGATGATGATCGCAAAGCTTCGGAAGACAGGGAATATAATCGTCCTCAGCAGTACTATAATAACCAACATACTCCTTATGAACGACCTGGATTTGTACGACGACCATTGGAAGATTTATCATTAGCAGATCTTATTCAATATGCTCGCCGTTATGGCATTATGGGCGCAACAGTTACTAAAAAAGATGAGTTGTTAAGAAAAGTTCGTTACGCTGAAGAGCATCCAAATGTTGAGATGGCAGTAGAGGGGGTTCTTGAAAAATTACCTGATGGATTTGGATTCTTACGTTCTGCATTATATGATTATGTTTCAGGACCGGATGATATTTATGTTTCCCCATCACAAATTAGACGTTTTGGTTTGCGTACTGGCGATACAATTAAAGGTGAAATTAGAAAACCAAAAGAAGGTGAAAAATATTTTGCACTGTTAAAAGTATCCCAAGTTAATTATGCTGAACCTCTTTCTATGATTGATCGGCCTCACTTTGACAGTTTAAGTCCACAACATCCGATTTCAAAGTTTGATCTTGAATTTGATCCAATGGCGCTTTCAACACGAATTCTTGATCTTTTTACCCCTATTGGTAAGGGGCAACGTGGATTGATTGTAGCTCCGCCTAAGGTGGGAAAAACACTTCTCTTAAAAGAAACTGCTCGCGCAATCATCACTAATCACCCTGAAGTTCATTTAATTGTCCTTTGTGTTGATGAACGACCAGAAGAAGTTGCTGATATGCGCCGTACGCTCAAAGGAACAACGGCAGAAGTTATTAGTTCAACATTTGATGAATCGGCAGAGCGGCATGTAGCGGTTGCAGAAATTGTTTTAGAAAAAGCAAAACGATTAGTTGAATGTAACCGAGATGTTGTTGTTTTATTGGATTCTATTACACGTCTTGCTCGTGCATATAATACCGTTGCTCCTGCATCAGGAAAAGTACTCACTGGTGGTATTGATGCGCATGCATTACAACGTCCAAAAAGATTTTTTGGTGCAGCACGTGCCACTGAAGAAGCTGGTTCACTGACTATTTTAGCAACAGCACTTGTTGAAACTGGTTCACGCATGGATGAAGTTATTTTTGAAGAGTTTAAAGGTACGGGTAACATGGAAATGAATATGACGCGTAAACTTTCACATCGCCGAATATTCCCTGCCTTTGATCTACAAATTTCTGGTACGCGCCGTGATGATTTATTACTTTCTGAAGAAGGGCTTAATAAAGTTTGGATTCTCCAGAAATTACTTTCTACGATGAATACGGTGGAAGGTATGGAATTCTTGATTGATAAGATGAAGAAAACCAAAACAAATGAAGAGTTTTTAGAATCTATTAATAAACGTACTGCTGAAGTTTAAAAATAAGGGCCCCAAAAATTTTTGGGGCCTTTTTCTTATTAAAGTTATTTATTATCTTGGATACATAGGTTCTTTTTCACTCACATCATATGAATCATTTTCTGGTTTGATCTCTATATCCCCAAATTCAAGATCTTCTTCTGGCTCATCATAGAATTCCATGGGATTTTCTGGTTGAGTTTCTTTTTTATTATTTTGCTCAAAGAAAGATTTGAGATAATTATATATTGAGTTTTCTTGAGGTTGTGTTGTTGTGAGAGGTTTTTCTGCCATCTGTTTTTTTGTGCGAATTTCTTTCATTAACTGTTTTCTTTTTTGGTGTTGTTCTTTTTCTGAGGAAATACCAGTCTGTGCATCATAGGAAGTAGATGCGCCATTTTTATCAACAACAATAAGTTTATTGGAAGATTTAAAATAGAATGTGTTGTCGATTGTAAATGTTGCGAGAGACGTTGAATTGCTTACTGAATCGACAAGAGAATATATTGTAGTTTCTCCTGTAAAGTATTCACGAGGTGCTCCGAGTACAACTAAATGTGTTTCTTTTTGATCAGGACTAAATTCATATGTAATCGTATCTGCGGCGATAAGTTCTGATTTTCCCGTTTTCATATTGACTGCATAGGATGTTTGTCCTTTAAAGAGAACGAGATAATTTTTGAGCGGACTTAAACTGTATGCAGTAACATCTGTTTCTTTTATTTTTTTTCTGTTAGCTAACGTGATTGAGAGTTCTTTAGTTGTATCATAGTACGTTATTTTTTTTGAAATGTTTTGAACGTCTCCAATTTTTTCATTAATACCGGTTGAACTGAATCTACTGAATAGTGACGAAGATTTTTGGAGAGTAAATTCTTTTACGGTTTCATCATCATATTGCACAATAAGATTGTTATCAGTTGTATAATCAATTGCTTGCACATTTTCAAATGTTTTGAGCATTGATTGGGATGTAATATCAAACAGTTCATATTGCATGGTATCGTTGTATGGCCGTAGG
>DATAXH010000182.1:0-6242 GCA_036266775.1 Candidatus Babeliales bacterium
TAAGACCCTTACAATAGATATAACAATGATAGCAATACATAACCAAAACCGTGAAATGATGAAATCATTGTGTGAAATACACCAAAAATATAAAGATATGAATTGGAAAATATGCTACAAAACAATCACTGCTCCTAATGAACTACAACAATGTTTATATCCGAGCCATGATCGTGATTTTTCATTTATTCCTTATGCTTTAGCTATTTTATACGATAAGATTAGTAAACTTGAACAACTGTATGCACAAAAAGTACCTACCAAAGAAGGACAATTAATATTAATAAATCTATGTCCAGCAATAAATTCATTCCAATGCCTCAACTTTTTGTTAACTCATCAACAAGCACAGCAAATGATAAAAGAAAAAAAAGAATTTAATTTATTCTGTTTTTTAATAACAGCTCTTACATACAATCATCAAGAAATCATAGAAATATTAATTAACAACAAACTGTATAATATCAATGCAACTGCGTTTAAAGATAACACGACAATCCTTGATCAATATAATTTCAATGACAAACTTCAAAATCGAGAAAATGCTAAAGTTATTCTCAAAAGGCTTGGTGCAAAAACAACACAAGAATTACAACAAGAAAAGGCTTTAGAACAAAAAAGACGTGATACAGAGAACTGCACAATTCAATAATTACCATCGTTTTTTGCCCCGAGGCAATAAAATTCACTTTTTTATTGTATCTGGTGAAGTGCGCGCTACAAATACATGCATCATTTCATAATATTCTACAATTTTGTCTGCCATTTCATTTGCCAGATTAACATCATATGTATGCGTTGTTAGATTTCTACTTTTTATCATATTGAATAACAATTGAGTTTCATCTGCATTTGAAATACTATATTGAAAACATAAATCAAATACTTTGCGTGGAGAATCTCCAAAAACTCCTTGTGAAATACCAATATATTCACGCAAATACTTCCAAAACAGTTCATAACTCAATTCAAACCGTTTAATAGCAGAATCGCGAAAAGCTTCTTTCACAGCCACATCAACCTTAAAATCATCTTTTGCTTCATGATAAAGATTTATTGCTATCTCAAAAGCTCTTAACAATATAACAATGGCATCATATTTTACATTTAAGCTTTCCATAAAATGCCTTCCTTCATAATTTGTTGCTTCATAGCGTCAGAAGCTCGCCACATATCAACGATATCAATTTTTTGTGGAATATTAAGACCTGCAAGAACGCCATCTGCCATTGCCCATTCATCTATTTCCAATTTTCTTCCCATATCAATAGCAATATCAATATCGGAGCGTTCTGTATGAGTACCACGTGCGCGAGAACCAAAAAGATAAATTTTTGCCGTTGGAAACAAAGCAGTCAACATTTTAATAATTAAATCTTGCTTAGGAACATTAGATACCATATATCATCCATATTATTATCAACTAAATAAACTCTTTATAGCATCATAACGATTGGCACAAAAAAAGCCACCTACCATCTCTTTTTGCTCCTCGGCAACAATTTACTCCAAAACTGACGTGTTCCAAAATCAAGCCACAGATGAGACAACGCACCTACAATAAAAAATAAAGTATCAACAAAAAGATATGATGCTTTATGGGGCAACAATGATGCAACAATAATCCATACGATGAGCGGCAATGCAATCACAAACCGTGGGCTATGAAAAATACCACGATGGCGCACCAACATAGGAGTAATTATCACAAAACTGAAACAGGTCAGCATCTGAAAGCGCTCTTGATAGGCTAAAATCGCTAAACAGACAAATGCTACATAATAAAAATATTTCTGTCCCTTACTTTTAACATCAATATCAGGAAACAACGCCCCTGCCAAAGTACATAATAACCATTTACCCATAACCAGATGCGGTGGCTGCTGAGTAAAAATCAAACTCATTAAAATTATACAAAAAAGTCCGAATGCGATAATTCCACCAACCAAATGACCTTTATATCCTGGCATATTACCTCCTCTTTTAGCTGTATCACAAAATTAATCCTAATCCCCATTTCTTTACAAAAACAGCACGTTTTGCTTTACTATAAACTATATTATCCATTTTTAGTTAAGGGAAAAAATGAACTTACAGAAAATAGTACTTATTCTATCTCTTGTATCACCATCATTTTTATGCATGGGAATGCAACCATATCATAATGCATACCCACAACCACGATATGTACGCTTTATATCACCACAAGAATACCAATACTTATTACAAGCACAGCAACAACAGTACCAACAGTTCATGCAAGCGCAACAAGAAACATTACAACGTCAACAACAAGAAACATTACAACGTCAATTATGGGAAGCAAACTTACGATATAAACACGCACAAGACGCACTCTTAATACAAAAACAATTATATGAAGCAAAACAGTTGTTTCATGTAATAAAAAGTAATAACCTCGTGAATCAAGAATTCCAATACCCAATGAAAAACATAGAAAACACGAATAAACCTTCAAAAGTGGTTAAATCGTAGCAAAAAGAAGTTACCTTCTTGTTATTTGCAAAAATTATGCTAGGCTAAAATTGTACTGAATATATCATTTAAAGAGTATTTTTTATGAATCTTACGCAAAACATATCAAATCTTTCTATCTCATCTGAAGCGTCTGCACGTCCATACTCTTTAATCGCTAACATCTCTTATCTATTCTTTTTTGCCTTTACTTACGGACTTTTTACAACTCTGGGGAATGGTTAAGAATAGACTTATATAATAGAACAACACTAAACCCCAGGCATCACAACTGGGGTTTTTTAGTACCTATTATGTAAGGAAAACAAATGAATTATAAAAATATCACACTTTCTCTTCTCATATATATCCCATCATTACTATCAATGCATAAAAAAATAATCAAATATAGTGGGCCAACCGTAGCTGTAGGAGCTCTCTCCAAACATGTTTATGATCAAAAACAGGAACTTAATCATTATTATGAAAACAAAGAACTATTATATGTGCCAACGTTAGAAACGTGTAAACCCATAAACCTTATTCCTTTAAAAGAATATTCTTTAAATGAATCTGAAAGCGCTCCTACATATAACCATCTCATAGCATTACATCATGCAACATGGCCCGACACATCAAAAAATGAACATCTTGACAATAAAACTAATGACATTCTTACCAAATATTATCCTGAAGGACCCTGGCAGTTGCCACAAAGAACAAAAGCTGAACTGTCATCAGCCATAAAACTTATCATATCAAATGAAATTGATTCTTCAGAAACACATTACTCCGTTTATCATGGTACTTATCATACTCCAGGTATATTATTCCGAACCATCATGCATCAAAAAACAAACTCCAATATACCCAATAATTATCTTGCATTACGAGATCCTCATACTCAAAATCCTTTTGGAAGTAATGATGATCTTCTCACTTTGCTCACCAATGAAAGAACAAAAAGAAAAAAACAATTGTGGGAAAAGTATCATACAAAGATGCGCACAAAATCAACCGATCCTGATTATATGACACATGTAGCTGGAAAAGTTGTTGGATTATCATCATCACGCTATGGAGGCGATATACTTTATGAAATTGCTACTGTAGGATTACCTTTAGAATATAATGAAGCTCTTTTATCGGTAAATCGAGCCGCTCTTGCACATAGTTCACCAAAAGCGATAAAAGGTTCCAACTCTCTAAGATTTTTAACAAGAATTCAAGCGGAAAATAGCATAGACGATGTTCTTCTGAACCCATACATTTCAATTGATGCCAGATCGCATATTGATGAAATGAAAAAAACAGTTCAAAGTTACGGTGCTAACCCAAATATTGTTGATAAACATATCGATAAACTTAAGCCATTATGCACCAATATTGGAGGATCTTTAATTCAAATTCAAATTCCCAAAAACATAAGTACAAAAATTATGAATTGTGAATCTTATAATAATCCAAAATCCTATGCCCAAAAAAAATTGGAAGAAATGCAAGCACCATTACAAGAAACCAGTATTAATGCTATTGATTATGGACATATGATCATACCCATACCATCTATTCTCAACACACCCACCAATGGTGTTACAATGCATACTATCATCAATGCTCAGCAAAAAGACCTTACTAACTTTATTCAAATTTGTCATAACATCAGTGAAGAAATAATAAACAACCAAAATCAATAAGAAACAAAAAGGAAAAACAAATGAATTATAGAAATATCATACTTTCTCTACTGACCATCGGATTAGTTATTGTAGGGATTATAGTCACCAAAACAGTCAAAAAACAGAACAATCCTTTACTTACAATTGGTATTCTCCAAACAGCATCACACCCAGCACTTGATGCAGCACGAGAAGGATTTATAGATGAGCTTAACGCTCATCTTGATAATATTGACTATATTATACATAATGCACAAGGATCAATAACAACTGCACATACAATCGCGGAACGTTTTCATGCTGATGATTCTATCGATGCAATCTATGCAATCGCCACACCTGCTTTACAAGCAGTTGCATCAATAGAAAAAGAAAAACCTATTTTCATTGCCGCAGTGACTGATCCGCATGCATTAGGCATCATTACAAAGCATACCAATATATGTGGTACCACTGATATGGTTGATATTCCCGGAACTATCCGAGGAATCACAACTCTGTTACCTGAGGTTACAACAATTGCTCTTATCTATAATCCTTCCGAAACAAACTCTATTGCGCAAATTAATCTCATGGAAAAAGAATTGCATAGATATAATATTGCAACAGTCCGTGTTGGTGTTGCAACGGAGATGGAAATTCCACAAGCAGTAGCAACCGCACTTTCTAAAGCTGATGCATTACTAACACCAACTGATAATCTTATTGCCTCAGCAATGCCACTTGTAGCACATTTAGCACATCAAGCACACAAACCATTGATCGCATGCCATAATCAAGCAGTTGAACAAGGTGCATTAATGGCTCGCGGTGTTGATTATTATGAAAGTGGAAAAGAAACAGGCGAAATTGCTCTGGCTGTTTTGCGTGACAAAAAAAAGCCTTATAACATTCCCATTCGTCCTACCAAATCTGATACAATCGTAGTAAATAAACATGTTATTGATGAACTTAATATCACTATTGCTCCAATATCTGATACAATCATCTATATAAACTCAAAACAAGGAAATTAAAGATGCTTTCTGAATGGCTTATTGTACAAGGAATTATCGAACGCGGTCTTATTTTTGCCATCACGGTGATGGCAATTTATATCACCTCTCGCATTATTCATTTTGACGATCTTTCCGTTGAAGGAACTTTTGGTCTTGGTGGCGCATTGATGGCGCTTTTACTCACGCGCAATGTTCATTGGTTCATTGCATTTCCACTGGTGATTGCTGCAGGTGCAGTTGCAGGTCTTGTAACAGGATTGCTTCACACTAAACTTAAACTTAACAATCTCATCAGTGGTATTGTTGTCACCACAGCACTCTTTTCTATCAACCTGAAAATTGCCGGATCCAATATGGTTATCAGTAACAAAGCAACACTCTTTGATCTTATTGCGGGTGCAAATACCATGAAATTAATCATTTTGCTTCCTCTGGTCTGTGCGCTACTTCTCATCATCAAATGGTTTTTAAATACTGAATGTGGATTTTTATTTAAAGCAGTTGGTGACAACCCTCAAATGCTCACCAATTTGGGTAAAAATGCAGATACATATACCATGGCAGCTCTTGCACTTTCCAATGGCATAACTGCATTCGCTGGTGCATTATTTGTGCAATATGTTGGTTACTTTTCTATCTGGTCGAGCGTTGGCATTTTAATCATTGCACTTGCAGGTCTTATACTTTCTGAATCGTTTGGAAAACAATTTGGTTTTAATCTTTTAATCGGTGCAATTCTATATCAAGCAATTCTTGCAGCAACCTTTGAATTTAATGTTGATCCAGAATGGAATAAACTGATTACCGCACTGCTCATTATTATTATGATTGCCTTAAAAAAACATTCTACTATTTTTGCACAGGAGCGATCATGATAAAATTTGAAAATGTTTCAGTAACAATTGATACCAAACAGATTCTCAAAAATATTACATGCACTATTAACACTGGCGACTTTATTGTAATTGTTGGTCCCAATGGCGCAGGTAAAAGTACTTTCTTTGATATGATCAGCGGTAAACGAATTGCAACAAGTGGTAAGATTTTTCTTGATAATCATGATATTACCCACCTTGACGAACAACACCGC
>DATAXH010000183.1:0-7214 GCA_036266775.1 Candidatus Babeliales bacterium
GATTATTGCGATCCATTATGGTGGGGTTATTTGGGTGGTTTTGAATATGAAAAAAACCTTCCTCTTTTTGAACGATATTGTCTTAAAATGCATGAAACGCTCGGTACAAAAGTTGATCGGTGGATCACTTTCTGGGCACCAGAAAATTACGCGGTCCTCGGTTATTTAATCGGAACTACTCCTCCTGGAATACGTAATTTACATCGTGCAGCAACAGTTCTAAAAAATGAATTTGAAGCACATGTACGTGTATATAAAAGCATCAAAAATGCTCCGCATGGCAACAGTTCATGCATTGGCATCATCAAACATATTCATTTATTAGAACCGTGGCACCTTTGGGATAAACCAAGTTGCTATATTGCAAACATGCTTACCAACAATTCATTTTACAACTTCTTTACGAGTGGCGTTTTTAATCTTAAAATTCCATTTCCAGGTAAAGCAGGCGCATGGGTAAAACATGTCAATACATTTGCTCCAAAATCACTTGATTTTGTTGGCATCAATTATCATAGTCACGGATACCTCAAAAATATTATAAATCATGTGAGTAACCCTGGCGAAACTGGAACCGATGTTGCTGGTATTACGGTGTATCCTGAAGGATTATATTTTGCAATTAAAAATGTATCCGATAATCTTACTAAAAAATTAAATATCCCCATAATTATTACCCAAAATGGTATTGCAACGCATGATGAAAGTATCAGAGATCTGTTCATCAAACGTCATATTTATGCTGTATCAAAAGCAAAAGCTGATGGGTATAATGTTGAGGGCTATTATTACTACAGCTTTTTAGATGGATTTTCTTGGGGCAATTATGATACACGATTTGGCCTTTTTGCTGTTGATCGCACAACTATGGAACGCACAATAAAACCTGGCGCACAATATTTTTGTGATGTGATTAAAAAACAATAATAATTAGAAAGGAGCAGCGCGCTGCTCCTTCTTTTATACTTTACTGCTCAATTAAATTAATAATTTTCCATGCATTTGGATCTTCAAGACGATTTGTTTTATCCCATGAACCAGAATCAGCAATATAATATTGACGCTTACCTTCTTCGTTTTGATACATGACTAACGGATACCAATGTCCATATCTCATAGTAAGCTCTTCACCTTCTTTTGGCTGTTCCATTGTACTCAGTATAAATATCACAAAATACATCTTGTGTGTATTTAAAATTTCCTTTATTTTTTTTAAAATAAATGCGGTAGTTAAATCAACATCAGGATTCCCAATCAAATTAACATCTTCAACGACATCAAAATCACATAACTCTTCTTGTGAAATAAATTTATTTTTATTATTTTCCCACAAATATTGAATTTCTTCTTTATCTATCCAATCACCATAATCTCTATTATTTTGTCGTTTCTGCATAATCGCTTCACGCCACTCACCATTTTTACCAAAAAAGAAGCCTTTCTTACCAAAATAATATTGTACAACATCAGAATCATTCAATGTCTTTTGCAAATTCTCATCATCTTTGTTATTACTTTTTGCTTGAACAATTTGCATCCCTCTTAACAATGCATGATATCCACAACTAGCAAGACCGCCACCATCAAAATTAAATTGACAGAACACTTGGAATTGAGTCAATTTAATATCATCCTGAATATAAAAACTTTCTATATATCCAATCTCACTTTTATTTTTCTTTGTCCACCAATAATACAACCCACTTAAAATACCAAAGGCTATAATAGTCGCTGGAATGATCTTTTTTAGGCCATCTTCATTAAAATTAAAATATGTTGAAATACTATCTTTTATCTCTTGTGTTGAAACTGAAATTGCATAATGCGATGTGACTGGCAACAACAATAAAGAACCTGCTAACAAAAACACGAGATAATGTTTACAATATTTCATACATCCCCCTATATTTAAAAAAATCTTATAAAAACAACGTATCAAAAGGAGTAAGCATGAAACAATATCTTATTTTTGCAATTATTTTTATAACAAATCACCTGTATGCAATAATCACTATCGACCAACTCACACTCGACCAAAAAATTGGCCAACTTTTTATGGTTGCTGCGGTGGCTGATGAAGAGGTTGCCAAAGATTTTTTACATCAAAAAACATACCGCATGGATAAAGAATATATTGAGCAACTCATCAGACAGTATCACATTGGTGGCATCATTTATTTAGGTAAAAGTGATTATCATAAACAGAAAGAACGCACGCAACATTTTCAAAATATATCGCACATTCCATTATTAATCGGACAAGATCTTGAACCTGGGAGAGTTGGAATATCGCGATTAAATGAAATGCAAAAATTTTCCAACAATCAAACATTAGGAAACAAAAATAACAAAGATGAAACATATCAGACAGCATTAGAAATTGGTAAACTTTGCAAAGAACTTGGGGTGCATATTAATTTTGCTCCTGTTGCAGATGTTAACAATAATCCTGACAATCCTGTGATTAATAATCGTTCATTTGGTGATAATCCAGAACTAGTAACGACACACGCTCTTGCATTTGCTCAAGGATTACATGATGCAGGGATCATTGCATGCGCAAAACATTTTCCTGGTCATGGTGACACTAATGTTGATTCACATGAAGATTTACCATTAATTAAACATGATAGAAAACGATTAGATATCGTCGAGCTGTATCCATTCAAGCAGCTCATTCACGCAAATATTCCTGTAATTATGATAGCACACCTCGAAGTTCCTGTGCTTGAAGAACAACCGAAAACACCTTCAACTGTATCAAAAAAAATAGTCACTCATTTATTGCGTGATGAATTAAATTTTAAAGGTCTTATAATCACTGATGGTCTAGATATGCAAGGCATCACTGATCATTACTTTAATGGACAAGCAGAACTACAAGCATTACTTGCAGGTAACGATATTTTGCTGAGTCCTGTTGATGTTCCTGCTGCAGTTACTACAATAAAACAAGCTGTTGCTGATAATATTATTACTGAACAAGACATAGATGCGCATGTTAAAAAAATTTTAAGCGTTAAAAATAAATTAAAGTTTTAGAATCTACTTCCGCTCGCCCTGAGTGTTTTTGCGAAGCAAAAATGTATCGAAGGGTTAAGCGCAAAATTAATGATCTCAAATCTTTTTTATGTTGCACCCTTCGATACATTCTACTACGTTACACTGCGTAGAATACTCAGGGCGAGCGGGGGGATGATATCAAAATTTTTTAATAAGCAATACCACCCTTCACCCAAATAGCCCACTGTGAACACATTGCATTGTTACAAGGATCGGTATTTGCAAATTCACCAGATAAACCAATTCCTAAGTATGGATCTAAGTCATCTCTGTTATCCCACACACCACCCATATAACCAAAAACTTTGTGTGATAATGCGCGTGGTAAAATTCCAGATTCATTATTAATATCACTATCTTTGAGTAAAACTGCAGGATTAGAACCGTTAACTTGAACTTGTGGAATATTAAGTGCAATTGAATCTGCGCTATTTAATTGATTTAAAACAGTTCCTGTCGCTGTAGTTGCAGCTGCTGGTTGATTATCAGCATTCAGGTTTTGAAAATTACCATTGCCATTTCCTTGCCCACCTAATAATGTTGCCATACTCTGCGTAGCGTTTAATGCAACCGGTGTCTGACTAGCATCAGCGGTAAAGCCATAAATTTGCGCATCACCTTTAAGCGCATATCTATTTTCTACAAATCTATCACGGCAATGTAATTTTTCTTTGCTGTTGTACCAAAAATCATAGCCAAGATCGAATTCAAAACCATCATGCTGATATGCAAGTTTTAGTACAACATCAGCCTGTACACCAATACTTATGTCTGTATCAAATGTTGTATAGTTAATTGCAGGTACCAAATTTCCAATATATTGATTTTGTGGCACTACCGTGCCGTTAAGAAGAAGATTTTCTGAAGGTGGTATAATTTCTTCCAATAAAATATATCTGCTACCATTACCATTAGCGGTAAAATCAAACGAACGTTTTTGTTCTGATGTAAACAGATGTGAAACATGTGCATCAAGATACAACCCTACTCGTTTTCCAACTTCTTTATTTTCCCACATATATACGTGCGCAGATACACCACCACCAATATCCCAATGGTGACGATTACCTACAATTTCTTCAAACAAAAATTCAGCGGTTGTTGCATTACCTGTTGGCGCTCCTACGCGGAAACTAACTCCCACGTGATACCATGGTTGATTATAATTCCATCCCAATGTTCCTTGTAATTCTGCTATCCGAGACCGTGTTTGTATGCCAAAAATTTTACCGTATCGTAATGGTGCATCCATATCACCAAATATTGTATGTCCTCGCAATGCTCGAGTAACGCTATGCGGTAAATCTGTAGCAGGAATATTTGTATTACTCATGTAACCGGCTGGATAAGGAGCAGTTCCTGGATTAACATTATTTTCACACATATATAAATTCCATTTCGTGTGAACAATTGGCAAATGAATCATAATAAATAAACCAGGCAGATATCCGTCCAATGCCTGAAACCAATTAAAATCTATAATGGTGTTACTAATATGTGGTGAAAAATGAACCGTGCTTGAAAAATCAACCGGCAAACCAAAATAATCTGCTAAAATATCACCAGGTTTACGCTCAGTTCTGCTACCAGAAAAACGGAGCTTACGTGCTCCAAATAAAAAATCAGCTATCTTGTTTGAATCAAATGATCGTGTATATTTTACTGCTGCAGCAACAGTGCCATAATTATAATCTTGATCATATTTATAAATAAGCTGTTGCCAATTAGTAAGTTCAAGAGCACCATCTAATCCTTGTGAACGAATAGCGAATAATGTTTTTTTTCCAAACGAATGTAAATGTGTGGTAGATAAAAAAATAGCACAAAGCATGATATATATATAAAATTTTTTCATTGCATCCCTCTTTAGGCTGGGCGTATAACGCTAACAATGTTACATCAAGCCTAAAATAAATGCTTGGCTCGATACAATATTTATGTTTCGTTCGCTCATTTCGACAAGCTCAATGCGAACGGAAGAAAAACTTTAACCCCGTTCGTGCTGATACTTCGACTTTGCTCAGTAGTAAACGCCCGCCTGCCCGACGACCTGTCCTTTGTAGCTTTAGCGAAAGAGGAAGCCTTGGCGAAGACTGGGTCGAAGCATACGAACGATATAAATTATTTCTTTTTTGCTGCATTTAATTCATTCACATAATCAAATACTGTCTTTCTTCCATCTCTCACTAATCCACTCACCGTACTCAAAATATAATTAGCCCAATAACCATTAAATAATTTACCTTGCGCAAAACCTCTTTTTTGACAAACACTCGTCGAATCTTTAACTGAATTATATTCTAAACAACTTCGTCTATCAGGATTAATAGAAGGATTACCATAACATCCAAAACTAACTAATGATCGATTCGGTTCGTATTTCTGTGGCGCTGCATGCTTTTCTTCAGAACATGCAATAGATTCATCCATAGTGCCATACATATTTTTCCAGAAATAATTTTTTTCAGGCCATGTAAAATTTGTATGAAGATCATGGACCTGTGTAAACATAATTAACCGTTTATTATTTTTACGCATCCATCCTAATGTTGGCCATTCGCCCTTTTGTTGCGCAGCAGGCCAATCTGATGGTCGTAATATGGGATCATAACTGTTTTTAAAAATAATTTCTTGCATATCACGCGACATTTTTCCCGGATCAGCGTAATCTTCAAATAAAATAGTGATAACCGCTTGAGGATGCGATTTTAAAAAATTAAAAATACGATTCATTTCATAATGAACTGTTTGATACAACGGTTTACCATTCTTTTGGAACACAGTGGACTCATTTTTTGGATGAGAACAAACAACACTTCTGCCCTCTTTTAAAATTGATGACCAGCTCATTGACCAATTATACGTGATAATCATCAAGCCACGTACACCCGTTGCTAATAATCCTGGTATTGATTGATTTTGCAACGGATATTGAGGGAAAAAGCGGGGATAACGTTCTGCTCCATGAGCGCCAACATAATGGTATTGAGCATACGATAATGCATCAGTAGGTTCTTTAAAATAATCTCTATCATCTCGGGCTTGCTGCATATCATCTTCATAACGATCATCATATGAAGGAATATATGGAGCAGGTGCAGCTTGCAGCTGCAAATTTGCTATCAAAAAAACAAAAAAAATATATTTAGCGAATTTCATGTCGCCCCCCCTTTTTAAGTGGTATTACCACTTGTCAATTTACAAAAAAATGGTCGTAAAAAGCTATAATCCTCAAGATTTGCAAAAAAATCTATGCTATACTAAAGTATCTGCAGTACTAATGAGGCAATGATTGTTAGCTCTTTTTGGGTATATATAATGAAAGTCCGAAGAAAAAAAGGTTTTTTTTCTATTTCCGCTGTTGCAAAAATGTTTTCTGTTCATCAACAAACAGTACGTCTGTATGAAAAACAAGGTCTTATCAACCCCAAACGTTCATCAGGCAATACACGTCTTTTTTCTGAAGAAGACATTGACCAACTTGAGGAAGTTATTTATCTTACCCATGAAATGGGAATTAACTTAGCTGGCGTTGAAATGGTTTTGCGCCTTAAAAAGCAAATCAAAAAAATGCAAAGTGAGATGAACAAAATCTTTGAGTCAACTCAACAGGAGCTTGATCAAGAAAATGAAAAATCAAAAGAAATAGTGCAAAGCAGCTACCAACGGCTTTTACAACTCAAACATAAAGGTGAAAAGGACGTAACTCCCGATGTTTCGGTACAAAAACAAACCAATCCGAAAGAACAAGATGGTACCGTAGATGTTGATAATTGGGAAATAGAATACGAAGACTAAAAAACAAGCATGGAGCTCTGGCATATACAGTAATTACACCCAACTTTCAGAAAATATTTTCAAAATGATATCCAATTGATGCACATTCAAAAGAAGTAAGGTGTATGATTAGTCCTCAATCACGAAAGGCATAGTATGAATAATGATTCATTTTCTCATGACAATAACTCACAATTCGCACTTTCGTATGAACTGCTCCATTTATTAAAATGGCTTGGACAACACGATACTGACAAGTTAAAGAAAATTATATCCAAGGCCGTTGCGCATGGATTACATGATAGCATTCAAAAGACTACAACTTTGTCTGACCCTAATATTCTTGAAGAGATGCATCACGGTCTTGTCGACTT
>DATAXH010000184.1:0-4335 GCA_036266775.1 Candidatus Babeliales bacterium
AAAACCATCCCTTAAGAAGATGGCTTGCCATACGAAGCTTTACGCGAAGTATGGTGCCGAGAGCCGGACTCGAACCGGCACGGGTTTACACCCGAGGGATTTTAAGTCCCTTGCGTCTACCTATTCCGCCATCCCGGCACACCAATAACCTATAACCCTACCTTCGCTAACGCTGCGGTTGGGTACCCATAAGACAAAAATTATTTGCTTATGCTTCTTACCGCGGCGCAACCAGATCCTTCGACAAGTTCAGGACAAGCTCCGTACGCAGAACAAAGACTGGCGCAGCCAGACGAAGTTGCGCAGCAACGAAGACTGGAGGCGGCACCCGGATTCGAACCGGGGATCAAGGTTTTGCAGACCCGTGCCTTACCACTTGGCTATGCCGCCAACAAACAATTTCAAATTATTTACTAGATTCATCAAAAAGTAAACATTTTAAATGTAGCAGAAAATAGCTATTCTGCAAGCTTTTTACCATCAATAACACGAACTGATTGATTAAACTATAAAAAAACCCCTGACATCTCTTTTTACAAAAAGATAACAAGGGACTCTTTTATAAACATTACAACAAAAATTTATTCTCGATTTTTTAAATTAATACGGTCTCGTTGAACAGTTTTTGATAACTTTTTTGCCGATGATAGTTCAAACGGTTTGATTTTAGGTGTTTTAACTAAACTTTTGTTTATAAACTTTGCCAACTCTTTTTCTTGAGCTCTTTGTTCTGCTTTTTCCTGCGCTTCTTTTTCTGCTTTTTTAATAATTTCTTGTTCAACTGAAGTAATTAAAGGTTTATCTCCCAATTTAATTTTAAACCCATGTTCTTTTAAAGCATTGAATTCTTTAACTTTAAATAATCCTGCCAAAATAAAAGTAATTCCAACTCCCGTACTCAGTGTACCTATTAAGTATCCTTTCTGAACATTCTCACAAGAAAATTCTTTAAATTTAACTCCCGCTGTTACCCCCATTGTACCACCTATCAATATACAAAAACCAATTAGTGGACTGATAAAATCCAAATCCACGGTTTCAGCAAAATCAATAGGAGAAATTGTGCGCTCTATAACTTTTACCGGACACAATTTTCCAACCTTACGTCTTAATGCTAAAGGTAAATCCAATACTTTATTATAATCATCTTGCGAAAGAAAACCTTTAATTCTGTTAGTTTTTAATTCATATGAATATCCATACTCATTTGCACTTTTATACGTAAGGTCATCCTGATAAGGACTTGCCATTGGAATACAAGATATCAAATCACAAAAAATATCTCTACCCTCTTTATTCATGCTCATCAAATGAAAATCATTAAGACTAATATCTGCTCCTTGAAATTGAGCAATTCTATGTTTCCTATTGAGCAATAAAGGCAATATAGAACCAAGGCCCACAAAAGGAACCTTATCGCAATGAAGATCATAATTTTTTTTTGCAATCACCTTCACAACATCTTTACTTAAAGATAACTCTTCATCTTCAGTATCATTGTTTTTCTGCATCAATAACAATAAGGTCTTTTGTAACTCTGGATCAAAATAAGGATTGGAATATTTAAATTTTATTAATTTTTGTTCTTTCTCCATCCCCACTAATACTGAAGAAAGCCCAAAACTCAGCAAACCAACTAAAATAGCTTTAAAACGTGACATATTACCCCTCTAAAACGGAACAAGAATCCCATAATTTTATCTTACACAAGCTGGATATATTGTCAAACAGAAACAAAACATGATGGTCTTTATCAAAATGCTTTAAAAGGTGACATTTTTTATCTCTCATGCTAACATCAAAATATATAATATAATGTCAAACTCACATATTTACATCTATATTCATCGCTAAAATAACTGTATAAGAAAAGGATATTTCATGAAAAAATGGTACACAAAATATGCAATGATCGGATTATTAATTATTTGTTCTTCTCTTTCAGGAATGGAAAAAAAACCGGATTATACAGTAACTGTTCAACCAGTTGGAGGTCGTATTACATCAAGTAATACAATTCATTATGCAGTAGTGGAATGCAGAAATAGAAATAATGAACTTGACCAGAAAGCACATCAAAAGTTTCAATATCGTAAACTCATTCCTACTTTTCCCACTGAGTTTTTTACACAAAAAAAACAACCGTGCAATATCATTATAAATGACCACAATGTACATTTTGTAAGTGATCGTGTTTATGAAGAAAAATCTTTTTCTTCTAATGATGAATATTGGCACAAAATTTAAGTATCAATCAATAAAAAAGTGCGCATCTTGCGCACTTTTTTATTTTCTACAATCTATTATTTCACGAAATCAAACCATCTGCTCCAACGAATGCGTGACCAAAAATCAATTGGATGTTTGATAAGATCTACAATCCACCATGATTCATCACTATCCATCGACCAAATACGGAAAAGAATTCTGCCATGAATTTCTCGCTCTTTAATAGGCCCAAAAAAACGTGAATCATGACTACCTAAACGATTATCTCCCATTCCCCAATACTCATCTTGACCAAGCTTAATATAAAAGACATCTGATCCATTCCAATTGTTTCTTGTTTCATCAGGTGTTAATTTACCATTTTTTGGCATCAATGGTTCACCAGGTATTGTTAATTCAGGATTTCCATCTTCATCACGAATAACACGATTTTTATATATACGATAAAATGGTTGTTGATCATATGCAACAGTTGGATCATATGAACGAGGACAAGTTTCATAGGCTAATCGTTGCGCTACATACAAATCAACAGCATCCTGATTAACTTTATATCCACGTGTATTCTGTTGTATTTCTTGTTGGATCTGCTGCATTAATACAGCAGGATCTTGTTTAAAAGATCGAATCAATGGATATGTATTAATATATGATTCGTGCAATTTTTCACCATTGCGATACACAACCGGTTTACCATCTTCTATAACACCTTTAATTGTATCTCCTGGCAGACCAATCACACGTTTTGTCCAATTTGATGGTCCCCACACATAATGCTGAAAAAGATTCATCGCAGGATTTTTTGAATATTTAAACTCAGGATCATTCATGGAAATAATTTCACCATGACGTGGTTTTCTGAAATTATAAGAAAGTTTATCTGCAAAAAACCGTTCACCAACTAACATTGTTGTTTCCATTGATCCTGTTGGTACTTGATATAACCCAAATCCAAATGTACGAATCAAAAAAACAACACATAATAAAAACAGAAATTCTGTAATACTTGAAGACCAGCTCTGCTGTTTTTTTACTTTATGATCATGTGACATGTTATTCCTTATGTTTATTTATTTTCTTTTTTTATATAACCCTTGGTAAACAATGCATTGGATTCATTCGTTTACCTTTTTCGTACAGCTCAAAATGCAGATGCGAACCATCTTTACCTTTTTTTCTAATAAACCCTGTTTCTCCCACTGTACCAACAATTGCACCTTGTTTTATTTTTTGCCCTACATATGCACGAATCGTATGTAAATGTGCATAACGTGTCTTTAATACATCTGAATGTTGAATCACAACTGTATTACCATACCCTGCTTGGAAACATGCTTCAACTACCGTTCCCGCTTGTACTGCTTTTACTATTGTCCCTTTTACTGCGGCCATGTCAATACCATGATGAAATCCCCATGTGCCATCAATACGTTTACGTGGACCAAATAGTGAACTTAACCAAAATTTATCCGCATCAATTGGCCAGATAAATCCATAATCTTTAAGAGGACGATGTGCGATAATATGGGTTTTTGATTGACTTACAGGCTTAGTAATACGTTTTTTTTGTATATCAGGTTTTTTTGTTGGTAAGGTTCTCACTTCGGTATAATCAGACCAACGATCCACATCAATTGCTGTCATCAGGGAATTAAGGTCTTCTGCTTGTATATAATCTAATGTGGATTGTTTAAGATATTCAGGTTGCCTATTAATCACTACAAATGAATCATCATCATAATCATCATCATTATCGGGCGCATCGCTTACTTCCTGTACCCCAATTTCCATTTCATTCCAATCGGGGACCCCACAGAAAGATGGAGCGTCAATATCATCAACAATATCTAATTCATTTTCATCTGATATCCTGCGCTCGTTAGCTTGCTCCATCTTCGTTTCCTCTTGATGGGGACCCCAATTATAACGAAGTGAAGATTGGGGATAAAGAATATCTTGGAGCGCATTAATTTCATCTCCATTAATTTTTCTGTTTAACACATCAACATACTGTGTATATTGCTGTTTAAGTTCGATTATATCTTGTGCTTGTTTGCAAAAAAATCGATATTCAACAAAAAGAAGTATCATGAGAATCATCATGAT
>DATAXH010000185.1:0-11733 GCA_036266775.1 Candidatus Babeliales bacterium
TTGTGGCATGGTGTTTGTTTCTCGTTGTGCAGCGCCCCCACATTGTGGACATGATACATTCACCCAATCATGTACTGCAGCAAGCGGAGATTCTCCGGTTCCTGTTGGTTGATACTGTTCAATATAGGGCAATGTAACGGGAAGTTGATCTTCTGGTACCGGAACAATACCACATTTTTTGCAATGAATGAGTGGAATTGGTTCACCCCAATATCGTTGACGTGAAAAGATCCAATCACGTAATTTGTAATTTGTTGTGCGACGCGCAAGATTGTTTTTTTCACAATATTCGATAATTTGGTTGCGCACATCTCCTGCTTTTTTTCCAGCAAATGATGTTGGCTCGCTGAGAATACCATTCTTCATATCGGTATAGCAGATTTCAAAATTTTCTACTTTGCTACGCAATTCTGGATCTTCAGGAAAGAGTATTGCTTTAAGGGGGATATTATATTTTTTGGCGAATGCAAAATCACGTTCATCATGCGCGGAACATTTCACGATACCGGTACCATAATCAGCAAGTGCAAAGCTTGCAACCCAGATTGGAAGTTCACCATTGCCAACAGGATCAACGGTGTAGCAGCCGGTAAAAATACCTTTTGGCTCCTTGCCTTCAGCGCCTTTATCGCGAATACGGTCTTGAAGTAATTCTTGGCAAAAATTGAGAATTTTTTCGCTGTTAGGTACTTTTTTAATAAGTTCGGGAAGTAGTGGATGATCGGGAGCAATCACTATAAATGTATCAGCGCAGAACGCTTCAAAATGTGCAGAGAATGTTTCTAATACAAGATTGGAATTTTTGACGGGTGAAGAAAAAATTAATCCTTCACTTTTGCCGATCCAATTGCGTTGCATCAGTTTTACTTTTTCCGGCCACTCAAGTTTATCAAGACCAGTTAATAATTTTTCTGCATAGGCAGTAATTTTTAATATCCATTGTCTGATGGTTCGTTGAATAACTTCTGATCCACAACGTTCACATTTGCCATCGATAACTTCTTCATTAGCGAGTCCCGTTAAACATGAAGGGCACCAATTGATTGGTGCATATGCTTCATACGCAAGACCAGCTTTGAATAGTTGCAAAAAAATCCATTGCGTCCATTTATAATAATCAGGATCTGTTGTATTGATCTCTTTATCCCAATCATATAATGCGGCAATATCTTGGAGTTGTTCTTTAAAATGAGCGATGTTGCTTGCAGTTCCTTGCGCAGGTTGAATTCCTTTTTTAATGGCATCATTTTCTGCAGGAAGACCAAATGCATCCCATCCCATTGGATGTAAAATATTGTAACCTTCTAACCATTTGATACGTGTGTACACATCAGAAAGAACGTATCCACGCCAGTGACCTACATGCAGACCACTGCCTGATGGATAGGGGAACATATCAAGGCAATAGAATTTCTTTTTGTCTTCAAAAAGCCCTTCGAAGCCTTGGCGAAGTAGGGTCGGATCATTAATATCTTTGGTTTTGGCTATAGGGTTTTGAGCCCATCGATTTTTCCATTTTTTTTCAACTGCTGAAACATCGTAACTCATGAAAAAATTCCTTCATCAAAATTAAAAAATCATTATATTACAGTATAAACCGTTTATTTTTTATGTGCACATAAGAATGCTAAGCACGTTGCTATGATAAGCCATCCCCAGCGGATTGCATGTCCAAGTGTGAAGGGAGTGCTGAATTCCGTTATCAATGATGATGCAAGAATGATACATAACACAACTGGCGCTATATATTTAAGCATGTAATATCGTAATGCATAGTGTGATTTATTTTGATTAAACCAAGCAGGATGAGACAATATTGTTGGCGCAAAATACATGAATGTTATGATTTCAAGCAATCCAGAAAAAACGACATTAAATCCTGCCACCATTGCATCTAACGCATCAATAATATAGGTACCATTGCCGCCGCTATAGCATAACGCCATGCAAAAAATAAGTGCTGTTATAATAGAAACTGCTTTACGTCTATTCCATGAAAATTCAATTTCACAGTTGCCAGCAACTGCTTCTACGATGGAAAATAGTCCGGTAATACCTGCAATAAAAACACAGAAAAAAAATATTGTTCCAACAATGATGCGAACAAGATACGGAAACATGACAATCATTTGAGGGAATACAATAAATCCAAGTCCAAACAATGATGAACTAATCACATCAGTAAATGGGACTTGTTGTATGTGTGCCATATACCCTATGCCACCAAATATGACAAGTCCGGCAATTATGGATGTAAAAATTTCTGCAATAACAACCCATAACATTGAATGAGCAATGTTAACATTTTTGTGAGTGTAACGTGAGTAGCCTACAATGATTGCAAGTGCAATACTTAAACTGAAAAATACATGACCGAATGCTGCAAGCCATACCTGTGGTTTATATAATTGTGAAAATTCTGGTGTAAGAAAATAAGCAAATCCATTCCAAGCTCCTGGTAATGAGCTGATAAATATTAAAAGTCCTATTAACAAAACAAATAAAAGAGGAAGGAAAATAGAACAGAATTTTTCAATCCCTTTTTTGATGTTTTGTACCATGACAAACCATGTACAGATACTAATTGCGATAATACTGATGATAATTGGTATTGAGATTGTTCCAATAGTTGTTAACGATCCAGAATCATGCAAAAAAGAGTTTGTGAAAAATGTTGCAGTATCGGTTGGAATTATATCCATAGCAGCATACCACATATATGCGACGGTCCATGCGGTAATGACGCAGTAATATGATCCAATAGAAAGTACACCTAATACCGCAAGCCATCCCAAAAATTTTCCCCATTTGCCGGCAACTTTGCCATATGCTGCAACAAGTGGAAGTTGAAAATGTTGTCCGATGACACCTTCAAGAATAAGAAGTGGTAATCCCAACACAATCACCGCAATACCAAGTGGTATTAAAAATGCACCACCTCCATTAAAGTAGCATCGTGCACTAAAACTTAAGATAGGACCAAATCCAACTGCTGATCCAATCATTGCCCAAATATATCCAATATTGGAATGCCATTTTTCTTGTGACATATAAGTATCCTTTGTATTAATAAATTATTTTTGTTTCTTTTTGTCCATTCGCTCACTTTGACCCAGCCTTGGTAAAATCGGGTCGAAACATACGAATGTGTTTTACATTACTTTCATTAACCATTCATGTTCATTATTACCGCCTTGTCGTATATTGATAAATTCATCATATAATTTTTGTGTAATAGGACCAGTTGCATGATTATTAATGATATATTCCTGATCTTTATATGCAATTTTTCCAACAGGTGTAATACCTGCAGCAGTACCAGTGCCAAAACATTCTGTTAATTTTCCTGTTTTGATCTGGTGTAGTACCTCATCAATAGAAATTTTACGTTCACTGATGGGCATATTCCATTGTTGTGCCAATGCAAGTACTGTTTTACGAGTGATACCAGACAAAATAGTGTTTGTTAAAGCAGGTGTAATGATAACATTATCTATAATAAAAAATATATTCATGGTGCCGACTTCTTCTACATATTTGCGTTCTACGGAATCAAGCCATAATACTTGCGCATATCCCTTTTTGTGAGCTTCAATTTGTGCGCGCATACTTGCTGCATAATTTCCACCTGTTTTTGCCATGCCAACACCACCAACTGAACTTCTGGTGTAATTGTCCGTTGCCATAATATCAATAGGATTAAATCCATTCCTGTATAAACTATCCATAGGAGATAATAGTATGAAAAATGTGTAGCTTGCTGATGGTTTTAAATTGATAGTTGCTTCTGTGGCAATCATTGTTGGTCTGATATAAAGTGAATGGCCTTTTGTTTTTGGTACCCAACGATGATCAGTTTTAATTAATTTCGTAAGCCATTCAAGCGTAGATTTTACATCTATTTCTGGCATAGACATAATACGTGCAGATTGATTAAATCGCATCAAATGGTCATGAGGTCTGAACATAACTATATGATCATCTTTTGTAGAAAATGCTTTCATACCTTCAAAAATTTCCTGTCCATAATGCATATGCAATGATGCAGGATCTACAGAAAATGGTTGATATGCTGTGATGCGGTGATTATGCCAACCATGTTGTTCATCCCAATCCATAACAAACATATGATCGGTAAATGTTTGTCCAAAACCGGTTGCCTGCTTTTGGGCAACAGTTTCTCGAGCACATACATTATGTATGTTATATATAATGAATATTGCTGTTACACATAATATTGCGATGATGATTTTTTTATTCATGATAGTTTCTTTTATTTTTAATACTGTCTTTAATTGCAAAGCTTTGATGTATCGAACAGCCTACAAGAAAAAGAGCTAAAGGTGCGCGTTTTGCACCATATGATAATTTGTTCATTACATATTGGGAATTGGCTGCAAAAAATCCCCAGCCGCCAATTAAAGTACAACTGCTTGCACCAATACGTATATTTTGTATTGTGTCATTATTCATTGCATGAGCATGAAAAAAGACAGTCATTATGCTGAATGCATAATAATAGATAGTCTTCATAAAGGATCCATTGAGTTACGGTATAGTTATAAAAAATAACAAACGTAGTAACTATTTTTGTGTGTAATATTAACTTAAAAAAATCGATTTATTTTGATGTGCTGAAAAGCACAAAGATATATTTTATAAACTGCCAAGCAGCAGAGATAAGAGTGTAGATACATAAGAGAGTGTGTAGAGTGCAGAATATGCAAAAGAAGATACAAAGCTCTTGTGAGCAATATGGTCGGCTGATATCGAAACATGTGGATTGTTTGCTGTAGCGCTAATGTTTGTCCACATAACAACTCCTCATAGTAAAGGGATTAAAAACTCTATTATTTTTAATCTATACCAAAGACTTAAAAAATACAAGAAGAATTTTTATGGATAGGAAAAGGCTTATACAAAGCAAACCCCCCGCTCATGATGAGGGGGGGTAATCAAAAACGATTATCGAAGATTACGGTTGATAGCGAGCGTGTTCTTTGAGATCAGTGAGGACTCCAAATACGATGTATCCGAATGCGATAGCAACATCGCGGAGAATAATATCATAGACATCACCAAGTAAAAACAAGTTCACAATTACCAGACTGAGCAATCCTACTACTGCGTAAGCACCTGGACGGGGCCATTTAGTGAGAATCAGCAAACCGGTCGTAATTTCAATAACACCGAGAACTGAAACGAGATTGTTTGCTGCAATAAGAGATGCCACAAAAGGACTTACGTAGATATACCAATTAACTATATAGAAAGTGAATTTATCGATTCCGATGATTATAGGTACAAGCCCATAAACATAGCGGGAAATATTCCACAGCTTATTAAATTTGTTCTCGTTAATAAGAAACATAGTGATGCCTCCTTATAAGATTTATGAGATTGTTTTGTAATTATATTCCAGCCATAGAGGATAAGGGAAGAGAATTATTTATTTAAACTTTCATATAGATACGTGAGTTCTTGAGCGTAATTGTCAATTCCATATACATTTTCTTCAATAATTTCTTGAAACACGTTTTTTAATTCGGCTTGTGTGCTTGTAGGTAGCGATTTCCAATATGTAGTAGTGTCATCAGGCAAATTCATTTTTATTTTATCTTTTGCAGCTTCAGTAATAGAGTGTTGAATAACTTCTTTTAGTTCAGGATTATTAATTTTACTGAGTTCACCCTCTAATGTGTTAATTTTGTGATATTCTTCTAAATTTCTATAATGGGTCGCCAGTATTATGCATGCTTGTGAAAGATCTTTATCGCATCCTTGTGCAATATAAGAATCCGCGGGTAAATGTTTTTTAATAATCTCTTTATTTTCTTCTGTATTAAAAACTGAGTCATAAGCATATTGACCAATTTTATAAGCCGCGTTCCCGACAACGATTGATTCACTCAGAGAAGCTTGAACCAAAGAAGATGTTCCATATGCAAGGGAAAGTATGAAAGGGATAATAAGTAGTTGTTTATTCATAGTGACTCCTATTGATGAAGTGTTAGAAAAATACTTACAATTACAATATTATACCTATGAATCCATTTGTCAAAACCCCCCCTTAAGTAACGTGTGGTTGCTAATCTTGTTGTCCAATTTATACTGAAATATATAAATATAAGGAAAAAATATGCAGAAAATTACGGTGGCACAAAATAATAAAGGATTGCATGACGAACATATTTTAGTAGTGCGTCGTGCGCATTTGTTTGCAACCCGTCTACGCCAAGGCTTCGACGGGCAGGCGCCAGAAGCATGGCATGGATTACGGGAAGTTGATTTTGATCATTATTTACACATTATTAATCATCGCAAAGAATTTCATCCCCGTTCACTGATGGAAACAGATCCAACATATAAACAAATTATTCCCTATCTCATTTTTACACATGATAATCATTATTTTTTGATGCAACGTACATCAGATGCATCAGAAACACGCCTGCGTAATAAATTAACACTCGGTATTGGTGGTCATATTCGTGAAGAAGATTTGAAGAGAGACCTGTCCGCCGGCTTGTCCTCCGAAGCCTTGGCGAAGGGGGAAGCTTTAGCGAAGGAGGATTCGTTGGTTGCATGGGCAATGCGGGAGTTTCATGAAGAAGTGCATTATGCAGGTAATTTGAAAGTAAAACCACTCGGTATTATTAATGATGATTCTGATGATGTGGGTAAAGTACATATTGGCTTTGCCTTTTTATTAATTGGAGATTCACCTGAAATTAGCGTCAAATCAGAACTGAAAAGTGGTCAACTTGTTTCGTATGATGATTGTCTGGCACAAAAAGAATGTATGGAATCATGGAGTCAATTTGTAGTAGATGCTTTGTAAGATCAAAAATAAGAGAAAATTATGAAAAAAGAATTGATAGATTTTAGTAAATTACTGAAGGAACAAAAAGTTTTTGAACAAGTTCGTGTTGATATGCAAGATGAGAGAGATCAGATGGGCGCCACGCAGGCTTTTGAGTTTTGTTATGAATTAGCCTCGAAAATGATGAAACGTGTTTTAGCAACACAAGGAGTTGATACGGAATCCCCAAAAGATACTTTTCGTAAAGCAGCTGTTGCAAAAATCATTGATGATCCTGAAATATGGTTTGATTTTAAAGAAAAAAGAAATCTTACTTCCCATACGTATGAACAAGAAAATCTTACTGCTATCGTAGAAATTTTTGATCTGTTTTCTGCTGAACTTGATAAAGCAATTAAGCGCATGCAGGTTTTAGTATGATTTATATGGAGCCTCGGCATTTAGAGATAGTTAAATTAATTTTAAAAAAATATCCGTACACTTTTTATGCTTTTGGCTCACGTGTTAGAGGTACACAAAAACGATTGTCTGATTTGGATATTTGTTTTGTTGATGATATTCCTGGAAATATTTTATCTCATATTCGTGAGGATTTTGAAGAATCAAATCTTCCTTTTACGGTAGATTTTGTAAATTTAAACAGTTGCGATAAAAATTTTCGTGAACGTATTGAGCAGAATTTAGTTTTACTTCAAGAAGTATCAAACATTAAGGATTAACACATGACGGATGCAACAACAACGGTAGAATCACTCAAAAATGATGTTAAAAAATTTACCGAAGATCGTGAATGGCAACAGTTTCATAGTCCAAAAAATTTGAGTATGGCACTTGCGTCAGAAGCAGCAGAAGTAATGGATCTTTTTTTGTGGTGTGATAATGCCGCGTCATATGAAGAGCTAGAAAAACGAAGGCAAGATGTGGAAGATGAAATTGCGGATGTAGCAGTTTTGGTGCTAGCATTTTGTGTGCGTCATAATATTGATCTGAGTGCTGCAATTGCACATAAACGTATTGAAGCAGCTCGCAAATACCCCATTGAAAAGTGCAAAGGTAAATCAACAAAATATGATCAGCTTTAGAAAATAATGAATCTATTGTTTATTGATCATTGGTATTTTCTTGGTGTGGTATGTAATCATCAATGATCTTTTTAGTTGAAAATGGTCGATTTGTATTAACAACAAATGGAATTTTTTTGATTTCTTCGATGTGATGGAAAGATTTAATTTCTTCTTCGATTGATAACCATGCAGGTGGTATGTAGCGTGGGGTATGAAAAAGTATATTCACAATCTCAGAATAATTATATTTTTTTGCAAGGCCAAGTGGTGTGTATTTTCTATCATCAAGCATATTTTTTTTAGCACCATAATATAGAAGAGCTTGGACTATGATAGGATTATTATGAAATACTGCTGCATGTAATGGGGTGGCATTTTTGAAACGGTAACGAGCATTAGGGTCAGCACCATTTTTTAAAAGTTCTATGACAATATTGGGTAAAATTTTTCTTTTTTTATACAAACAATTTTCTTGTTCTGTGTCCCATTCCATTGCAATATGAAGTGGATATTCACCAAAATCATTGAGTATATTAGGATTGACTCCATTATTTAAAAGAGTTTTTACTTCTTGCTCATCTCCTTTTTGTATCGCAGTTATGAGAGGAATTTCTTTTTTTTGAAATGTTGATGAAAGAAGAAGTAACTGTTCAGATGCATGCAGTGAAGCGATTGATTGTAAAAAGTACACTATAAAATAATGTATGTATTTTTTGTGTGACATGTCTATTGCCTAAACTATTTTTTATGTTCTTTTCTATTTTCTAAATATTTTTCCCATTGTTTTTCTAAATTTTCTTTGTTTAATGTTTCTTCATTCAATAATGTTGCAAGAATTGGAGCGTGATCTTTATTTGAGATTACTGTTAATGCTGTAAGAATAGCAGGATCATGTTGATGTATCCAGCTTTGATTATGAGAAACAAGGGCATCATGGCCTGCCTTGATTGCAAATTGAGTGATATGATTAATAAGTAATTGATAATTTTCAATCTGCTCATTACTGAGTTTTGTTTCAATATTTTTTAGTGATTTAATAATAAAATTGATGATTCTGATTCGAGATGAATTTCGAGGGACATATTCTTGATTCATATAATTAATGCGGTATAGATTATGAGATTCAATACAGTTTACAAGATGCTCTATTTCATGTTCGAGAGGAATAAGATCTTCTGTAACCATTATTAATCGAATGTGATTTATGGGAGGTCCTGCATAACATTCGGAGGAACTGTTCGCGATGCGTAATTCTTGAATATGTCGCTTAAAATTATTGATGATTTTTGTGTAAAATCGTATATGCCGTTTTGCTTTAATTGGATTATATATAAGTTTGAATAAAATTGATGTTGGAGATACTATTTTTCCATTATGTTGTATGTGGCTGTCGATTATTTCCATTCCGGAACAAGAGATGAAAATGGACATGTATATAAGAAAAAGATTGGATTGTTTCATTATTACTCCTTTGTGTAGAGTATAATGAATATAAAAAAAGAAGGCATCAATTTTGTGTGATGCCTTCTTTTTTTATATGCTGCATAAGTTTCTGTTTATTTAATTCAACTGAGATACTGCTGTATGCAATTGATTAAATAGTTTTTCGAACAACTTTGGGTACAATATAAAGAGTAATAATCCGGTTACAGTTAATCCAGTTACTCCTGTCAATCTTCTCCAGAATGTTGCGTTTGCTTTGTTTTGTTTTAATTGTGTTGCTAATGTCTCTTCTGCAGTAATTGCACGTTCTGATAGATTTTTTTGTAATGTTAATTGTTTTTCTAAATTACTTTTTGTTTGTTCTAATGCTATCACGTTTTGTTCAAGTTTACTTAATATATTTTGCGAATTTGCTCTTGTTTGTGCTATTTGATTTGTTATTTTATTTAATTCAGTTGATTTCAAGTTTATTTCTTCTTGTACATCATGCATTGCTTGTTTTGTTGCTTCTGATTGTATTGTCGCAGTTGCTAATTCTGTCATTAATTGATCTGCTGCTATATCTTTATGAACTATTAAATTCACTAAGTAGTTTATTTCTTGTTCTTTTGCTATTGCAAACTGCTTTATTGCCGCTTTAAATTGTTCTCTCTCTAATTTCAATTTTTTCATCGCTTCGAAGCGATTTTTTTTGATTTCTAATAGATCTTGTATACGAAGATTGTCAGGCATGTATGTATGTATAAAATCGAGGAAAATTTTATGGCATGTCACAGAATTGTCTGCTTCTTCTAATTCTAATGCAAGGGATTCTTCGTCGTTGATTGTAGGTTCTATAGAAGAGTTTTCCAGAAAACTTTCTGTGAAATTATATTGACCATCTTCAGTTTTTGAAAATTCAGCCATTGCATCAATAACTTTTTTATAATCCCAAACTTCTTGCGAAGTGATTTCTTTTCCTGATTTAAGTTTTTCAATGATACAATGCATTATTTCTGTTCTTACACCAGATGAATGATTATCAGCTATGCCGTTTATTCGATTCCTCACTTGTGTAATTATTGATATATCTTCATTTATGATTTCTAAATTTTCGATCATATCTTTTATAGATTGTTCTCGTTCCGCTGGGTTAATAATTGAAGATATCTTGTCAATATTTTTTTTAAATGCAGAGTGTGCCTCATTAAAAGTTTGTTTTTTTCCATGTTCTGATCGCACGGCGTCAGCTAAGTCGTGCAATTTTTCTTTTGCTGCATTCAAAACAATTCCTACTCCTGAGTACGCATTTTCACTAACTATTTGAATTCCTGCGTGAGCGTTATTTATTGCAATATTTGTAACAGGAGAATTCATTATGGTATTGTATGCTTGTCGAAGATTTTCTGCTCCATTAATTGCACCATTGCATATATCCCATACAATACGAGCTGCAGGTTCTCCTTGAACATATCTTCCAAGTCCAGGAATACCGCGGAGAATTTGTTCAGAAATAGGAAGGGAGATAATTTGTTTTTGATTTTGTTGTTCTTGAGTTTCCATTGCGGAACAAGAAAGGATAGTTGTAGAAATTATATAAGAAAGAAAAAGTTGTGTTCTATTCATTTATCTGCGCCTGAAATTATAATTGTAAATTTGTTAATTCTAAATTTCAGGGTAACAGCTTTTATAAAAAGAGCAAAAAAGTCTTTACGCTATTTTAAATCGTATCTGTTTTTTCTCTCGGTCTTCTTCAAGAACTGTGTGTTTTTCAATAGCTTGATCGATTGCATGGGTAATATGTGTTGCAGTGATCATTCCAGAACTACTTGCACATGCTTTTTTATGCATTGCTTCAATCATATCTTTAATTTCAGCATGCGAAAGACCTTCTGTTTTTTGCACTAGCGCAACAACTGTTTTTTTATTGAGTAATTTTTTTGCTTGTTCAACAAAATCTTCACTATTTGTTTGTGCATTGAATAAAAACTTTTCTGCATAAAGATCGATAAGTTGTGCACGAGTTTGTTCATCAGGTAACGGCATAAGTACGCGATCTTGGAAGCGTCTTCCCATTGCATCATCAAGCACATATGCATGATTAGTTGCTGCAATAAGCATAAAGTTGCTATTGCCATCTCCCGTGATCGCTAAAATATGACTTAATACTTTGTAGTGATCTGAATCTGGATTGAGTGTATTACGATCCACAAACAGCGCATCAGCTTCATCAATAAATAAAATGAGACCATACGAGCTGCGGCGTGCCATGTGCATAATATCATTAAAATATTTGACGCCAGCAGTACCTGATTGCAGTAATGATGCTGCAGTTGTGATTGCAAGATCCATATTGGTGCGATCTGCAAGTATGCGTGCAAATAAGGTTTTACCTGTTCCTGGTTTACCATGCAATAGTAAATT
>DATAXH010000186.1:0-3365 GCA_036266775.1 Candidatus Babeliales bacterium
ACCATTTGATGAACCGTTCAAACAACTCTTTAATCAAGGAATGGTTCTTAAATATTCAGAAAAATCAGGTCTTGTTGAAAAAATGTCCAAATCAAAAGGTAATGTTGTGAGCCCTGATGATATGGTGAAGCAATATGGTTCTGACGTGTTGCGTATGTACATTCTTTTTATGGGACCACCTGAACTTGATTGTGAATGGCAAGATAGTGGTATTGAAGGTGTTAAACGGTTTGCAAACCGTATGTATGATTTTTTGATAAAACCTGGAACGATTTTACCGCAAGGACAAACTGAAGATATTCAAGTCACCCGTCGTGTACATAAACTGTTACAAGCGTATCAAGAACGTATTGACGCATTTAAACCAAATACTGCACTTTCCGCATTCATGGAATGGATTAATGATGCAACACAACAATCAATGCAATTGAGTCGTGACTCAGCAGAAAAAGTTATCGTTGTTCTTTCTACCATGGCACCATTTATGGCAACTGAATTATTAGAACAACTGTTTAATAAACAGTTGCAAAATTGCAGTTGGCCATATGCAAATCCAGAATATACCTATGACAATACTGTAGAAATTATTGTGCAAGTGAACGGGAAATTACGCGCAAATGTTATGGTAGACCGTGGCGCTGAACAAGCTACTGTTGAACAATTAGCACGTGCTGCAATTACACATTGGCTTGCTGATAAAAATGTCATGAAAATTATTTTTGTTAAAGATCGCTTAATTAATTTTGTGGTAAAATGAAAGAAAATATTTCAATCGCGCTCGTCCTGAACTTGTTGAAGGATATCTTCGAGCGCATAAAACAGGTAAAAACAATAACATGAATAAAAAAATAATTATTTCTGTAATCTTCCTTATCCCTGCATTATCGCATTGCATGGAACATACTAAACACAATGATAAACTCATACAAACAAGCTTTGATAGATTTAATATTCCAGGTATCGATAAGAAAAAAAACTTTGCTCTCGCACAAAAATTACTCGATCAGAAAAAAGCCAATCCAGATGCTCGCAAATCACCCGAACATCCTACCTCATTAATGCTCGCTATTTATCATAATGATCTAGATTATGCGCATTTATTCTTGACGTATGGCGCAAATCTCAATGAAAAAGCACTTTTTCCGGGAAGAACACAAGAAGGACCACTCAATATTTTAGAAATGGAACCAACAGGCTGGCTCAGAGAAATAGTAGCTGAACTTAATATTGAAGTGTAAAAAAACAAAATAATTTTTAAAAAAATAAGTCCCCGGAACAAACTGGGGATTTTTCTTTATCTTAATTGGCTACATCATTAAATGATGATATTCTATTCACAAAAAATTCAATACAAAAAGCAAGATGAACAAAAAAACAATAACCCTCCTCTATATCACCCTCACCACAATATCGCATGGCATGGAAAAAACAGATGATCAAATTTTTAATAAAAAAATACAAAATTTAGTCATCACCACAACAAATGCCAAAGATGATAATAATAACAAATTATTAAACAAAATAGCACGCAAGCGCTGTAAACCTAAAAACCTGTTTCACAAAGAAAGATATTTACATATAGCTCAACAGTTATTACTACATGGAGCTCATCCAGATTTTTGTTTAAAACCTGATGATCCTACAGCATTAATGATTGCGGCATGTAATAATGATAAGCCTTATGCACAGTCACTCATATGGCATAATGCAGATCCACATAAAAAAGGAATTTGGCTTGATAGTTCTCTGAAAAATAGTTTTGAAATAGAAAAAGAGAAAAATGTTTTTGAAATGGAGCCAACAGGTTGGTTACAACAGATGGTTGATAAAAAGAAAACAATAATTTTTAACTACTTATTATTCAAACATCATACTATCTCAGAAGAATGCATATTCCCTATAGAATTGGTACAATTAATTATACATATTATAGGACAAATCTATAAAAAATATAATGACACGTAAAAACATTGGATTGTTTTTACGTGTCATTACTCAATATATATATATTTATTTAATTTTAAGATAATTTGTTCACTATTATTTCTTCTGCAGCTATTAAACTATTTACCTCTTCAGTCAAACTATCTTGTAATGCTTCTAATTTGCTAATCACCACATTAAGTTCTTTGATTTTATTTTTTTTAAAATAAATTTCAATATTTTTTTGATTTAATAAAAAGAATCCGCATATAACAGTAAAAGGCCACAAAATATTCTGTTTTTTGGAAAGATCAATTGAAATATCTCCCATACGGTACACATATATTCCATAACCCCCTAATAACAAGGGCACAATATTACCAAGTATCGTTTTATTAATTTTAGAATTTTTACAAACATGAAGTTTGATAATATCATCTTGTATTTTCTTTTTATAAGTTTTCAGCTGCAACAATGCTTCTTCCACATTATAAAGACGTTGTAATTCATCTTGACCTGTTAAACGATCTTCTACTATTTCTTTAATATCATGATACATACTCTCTACGGATGCATTTATTTGTGAGATAACCAAAGCTGCATAGAGCATTATTTTATTATTCATAGGAAAGCCTCCTCATAGTAAAAAAATATTTCAACTTCTCTATAAAGTATAAACCTCCTCTATCGTAACGCAAATGGGGTATCAAAACAGCGATAGAGAAGCAAAAACTGTAGATTATCACAAAAAAACATATTCTATATACAGCGTACAATAACTTGTAATTATTATTACTTAAGGATCATAAAAAAAATGTACTTTATGGTCAAAGTTAGTACAATTACTCAATAACAGATCTATAAAAAATATAACGAAAAATAAAAAAATTTGATGCGTAGACAAATCATTTTTTTACTGCTGCTTACCGCAACAACAATATCCCATGGAATGGAAACAGTAGAGCCAACAGCCTCATTAGAAATGGTATTATGTAACTCGAATACCGCAAAGGATCTTACTCAACGTCTCTGCATGGATCATACCAGAACCCCTCGTGATCTCAAAGAAGATATTCGTGCTCTTTATGAAACTAACACATTTTTGCACGATTACTTTTCCAACGAAAAAACAATGCAACAGATAATAACACAATGCGCATCTATCTATTATTGCGGCTCATATAGAACTGTAACAGAAGATTTGGGTTGCCATACAATGACAAAAAAATTAAATCACTTTTGTAACATTGCTTGCAACAAAGAAATCCAGTTCAATGAAAAAGATTTACAAGATCCATGGTATTTTAGGATCAATCTATCAAAATTCAACAACCAATCCTTACTGTATCTCCTTATCCAATCCCTTCAATTTGAAAAAGCAGATACAGTCATAGCGCATGCAGAAAAAATAGATTTTGGAGGGCATATCAACAATTATCTTT
>DATAXH010000187.1:0-2213 GCA_036266775.1 Candidatus Babeliales bacterium
ATTGAAAAGATATGAGATGAGATAAATAAAAAATGAAGGGCTTATACCAATCTATATACAAAAAACTATGACTGTTTATTACATAGCCCTACTTCGCTCATCCTGAGCTTCGAAGGGCACCATACATCTTAAGTCTTCTGCTGGCTGCGCCATACGAAGCCTTGGCGAAGTATGGTGCAAGAGGAGGGAGTTGAACCCACACACCTTTCGGTACTGGATCCTAAGTCCAGCGCGTCTGCCAATTCCGCCACTCTTGCATTATTTTTTGATTTCAAAAGAACACTATATTTTGATTTTTATTTTTCCAGGCTATCAAACTAGTCCGTCTTCGTTTTTTAAAACTTCGTCGGACAGTCTTCGCTCCTGCTATCAAACTTTTTATAATTGCTCAGCCTCTTTCATTGGCGTCAGCCAGACGAAGCTCGTTAGAGCGAAGACTGGTAGGCTGCCTTGGACTCGAACCAAGAACCCACAGATTAAGAGTCTGTTGCTCTGCCAATTGAGCTAGCAACCCAAAAATCAAAGATATAGTAATAATGTACCAGAATTTTACATAAAATAAAGCGTAATTATTTCAAAAATGGCTTCTCTTTGAGCATCAGTTCAATAAATTTGACTTGATATTTCATCGCTTCACCATGATTCAATTTATCAAGTGCTTTTATATTTCCTTTTTATTGAAATAACCCAACCAATAATGTCTGGTTTAGGTTCAGCTAACTATACTGTAATCAATCTCACCAAATCTTTTTCCGTTACAATTCCTTTTTTATGGTCACCATATATTGGTTACCAGCAAAAAAGCGAGCGATTATAAAAAATAATCACTCGCCAACTTTTATGTATATTGTTGCAAACTAATCTATACCGTCGACAGTTCTTGTTCTTTTTTCTTGGATAATGCTTCAGCTTGTTCAATATATGAATCAGTAATTTTTTGTAGAAGATCTTCTAATCTATTATAAAAGTTCTCAGATATTTTTTTGTCTTTCTTAGCATCAGTTATAAGATTTTTAAAATCTTTACGTACATTTCGGATAGTTACGCGGCATTCTTCAAGCTTTTTATGAAGCATTTTCACCAACTCTTCACGTCGATCAGAACTCATTTCAGGCAAACGCAATCTGATAATTTTGCCGTCATTAACGGGGGAAACTCCAACACCTGCTGCAACAATTGCTTTTTCAATATCAGGAATAATTGATACATCCCATGGTTGTATAGTCAACAAACGAGCATCGGGAGCGGCAACCGTTCCAAGACCTTTAAGTGGCATTGCTTCTTGTCCATACACCATCACCGGAATATCTTCTATCATTGATGTATGTGCTCGACCTGTACGAATTTTTACTAATTCACGCTCAAAATGTTTGAGCGGATTTTGCATTTCAGCTTCCATTGGTTTTTGGAAACTTTTTATATCATTTTCTATTAAAATAATCTCTGACATAATAGGTCCCTCTTAGCTGTTACTTGCCTAATTCAAAACGGCAAAATCTTCTAATACGTATGCTTTCACCAGTTTTGGCAATCAAATCTTGTAAAACTTGTTTAACGGTAAACTGATCATTTTTAATAAAAGTTTGTTCAAGAAGACAAATATCGCTATAAAGTTTTTTAATTTTACCTTCAACAACTTGATCGATAATTTTTTCAGGTTTTCCTGAATCAGCCATTTGTGCTCTAAAAATTTCTTTTTCTTTTTCCAAAAGATCTTGATCAACATTTTCAGGAGCTACATACATAGCTTTATTTGCAACAATCTGCAAACAAAGGTCTTGTGCGAATTGCCTTACCGCTTCTGTATTTGCAACAAAATCAGTTTCGCAATTAATTTCAAGTAAAACACCAAGACGATCCCCTGGATGAATATATGCTTTTATGATGCCTTCACCAGTTTCTTTGTCAGAACGTTTAGCGGCAACTGCAGCACCCTTTTTACGGAGTAAATCTAATGCTTGCTGAAAATCACCACCTGATTCTTCCAGCGCTTTACGGCAATCCATAAGGCCAAGCCCAGTATGATCTCTTAATTCTTGCAATACTTCTTTATCTATTTTCATAAAATCTTCCTATATATGTGTATATCTCTTATATTTTAATTGTGACAGAAATGACCGTTTTATCAACTCCTCCGCTCCCAACTTCCACTACGTTTCAATCGGGGAACCCATCAAAAAAATTAAATATGGCCTACATTTTTTCTGGATGAC
>DATAXH010000188.1:0-5807 GCA_036266775.1 Candidatus Babeliales bacterium
ACGTGAAGCTTCAGGAACTTCAAATGTATGTAAGCTGTAGACACGTCCCAAGTTGGTAAAGAAGAGCAACATATCATGTGCTTTTGCCACAAACACATCTTGGACGATATCACCTTCGAGAGCAGTAAGGCCCATTTTACCTTTACCACCACGACGCTGTACACCATATGCATCAAGCGGAACGCGTTTCACATAACCTTTCATGGTCAATGTAATAACTGCTTCTTCATCAGGAATTAAATCTGCTTCGGTTAAAATATCAATTGCACCTTCAATTTTGGTGCAACGTGTATCACTATAGTTAGCTTTGATATCTTCTAACTCTTTAACAATTTCTTCTTTAAGAATTGTTTCATTTTCAATAATAGATCTCAAATAACTGATTTTTGTTTTGATTTCAGCCATCTCAGCATAAATTCTTTCTTGCTCAAGACCAGTCAAACGTTGCAAACGCATCTCTAAAATCGATTTGCCCTGTTTTTCAGTGAGCAAGAATCGTTTATTCAATTCAACAATCGCTTCATTCGCTGACGGTGACTTTTTGATCAATGCAATCACTTCATCAATACTGGCAAGCGCAATAATAAAACCAGCTAAAATATGTTCACGTTCTTGCGCTTTGCTTAAATCATGCTGCGTGCGGCGATAAATAATCTGTTTACGGTGATATAAAAATTCACTCAACAGTTGACGCAATGTAAAAATAAGTGGCTGATTATCAAGAAGACCCAACATCAAAATAGAAACTGATGTTTGTAAATTGGTATGTTTATACAGTTGATTTAAGACAACGCTTGGAATTTCACCACGTTTTAAATCGATTACTAAACGCATACCTTTTTTATCTGATTCGTCTTTAATATTAGAAATGCCATCAATAATTTTGTTTTTGACAAGATCTGCAATTTTAATAGTAAGATCAGCTTTGTTAACTTGATACGGCAGTTCAGTAATAATAATACTTGCGCCTTTACTCTGTTTTTCTTCAAACTCAGTCACGCCACGTAAAATTAAATTACCTCTGCCCGTTTTGTATGCTTTAACAATTCCTGCACGTCCACAAATAACGCCACCAGTTGGAAAATCTGGCCCTGGAATATATGCAAAAAGTTCTTCATCAGTCATGAATTCATTTTTGATCATTGCAAGCAATGCATTAACTACTTCACCAAGATTGTGTGGAGGAATTGAAGTTGCCATACCAACAGCGATACCCGCAACACCATTGATGAGCAAATTTGGTAATTTACTCGGGAGCACGACTGGTTCTATGGTTGATTCATCAAAGTTAGGAACAAAAGGAACGGTTTCTTTTTCAATATCAGCTAAAATTTCTTGTGCAATACGGGCCATGCGAACTTCAGTGTAACGCATTGCCGCTGCGTTATCACCATCAACAGAACCCCAGTTACCTTGTCCATCAAGTAATGGATAACGTTTAGAAAAATCCTGAATCAAACCAACCATTGATTGATACACCGCTTGATCACCATGGGGATGAAATCTACCAAGTACATCACCCACAACACGAACTGATTTGTGATACGGTTTATTATAAAAAAAACCAAGCTGATGCATGGTATATAAAATACGACGATGCACCGGCTTTAAACCATCACGAATGTCAGGCAATGCACGGCTCACCACAACAGACATGGCATAATCAAGAAAAGAATCTTTCAACTCTTTTTCAATTAAAATTGGTCTTACAAGCATATTTTTATGATTCACGGGTGAAGCGGGACGTTCCATCAGTTAGCCCTTTTCTCAGATCAAAAACTAGTATCAAAATTTATCTAAATTATACAATTAGTATAGCATAAAACGGGAATTACGACAACAAATCTACAAGCATCACGGTAATATTATCTTTTGAATTTCTTACCACAGCAAACTCGCCTAACATCTTAGCAAGTAAATTCATATCATAGACGCCCTGAGACCATTTTACTTTCAATAAATTAATAACTTCTTCCTTACTCACAAACTTCCATAAACCATCAGAAGCTAAAACCAAAAATTTATGTCGTTTTTTAAAAAGAGGTATTTCTTCATAATCTGGTTGAGAAATAATAATATTCTTATTCAAATTATAATCACCGAGCGCACGCGATATAGAAAGAAATCCATTCACACGACCACCTAAAATCATTCCCTGGGCAGCTTTTATTCTATAACGTTCATCAGTTCGTCCTGGCTTATGATCTTGAGTTGCATATACTACATGCCCTTCGCATTCCAATATCGCCCGACAATCACCAACATGCGCAAAATGCATTGTATCATCTTTAATAAAAACAGCTGCTAAAGCAGACCCACATTGTCCATTGTTTTTCACAAATTCAGCTTCATCAAGCGCTTTAAAGGTTGCTTTCATCCGCTCTTCTATTGAACCAGATGTTTGCTGAAAATAATCATGCAAATTTTCTGCTACAAATTTTGATACAAGAGAGCCATCACGATCATCATTGTCATGTTCGCCAACTCTATGACAATAATGACCATCGCACACCGCATATAAATATCCACCATCAACAATGCCATGATAAAAAAAATCTTCTTGTTGATTTCTTTTATTGATTGTTGAAAAAATACCAATTTTTTTAGGCTCAACCAGTTGATTATGTTCCATGCCATAGACCCATGGCATTGCACCGCAGAGTAATAATAACAATAACAGTTTTTTATCCACGATTAACCTCCCTATACAAGAGTATTTGTGATAATTGATCATTATATATATGAAAAACTGCAAGACTCCATAAAACAGTAAATTTCGCACGGATATTATCTTGCATTGCTGCATAACACATGGTATATTTTCGTACCCCATCTTCGACCCGCTCATCCTGAGCCTGTCGAATGATTGACGGGAACCCCAGTTAAAACAATGTGTCCTCCGCCGCTCGTCCTGACCCTTCGGCTACGCTCAGGAGTAAACACCCGCCTGGCCTCCGACCTGTCCTTTGTAGCTTTAGCGAAAGAGGAAGCCTCGGCGAAGGCTGCGTCGAAGGATATCTTCGAGCGCATTAAAAAAAGGAACTACGTGAAAATAAAATTTATTATTACAACAATAATTTTATCTCTACCATTCACTCTGCACTGCTGTGAAACAGGTGACACTACAACCACACATACAGTTATTGTAAGACCAGCAACTCTTAATGATCTTGAGATAATTTCACAAATATCTCATCAGCAATATCAAAAAACATTTAAACCTATGTGGGAAAAGCATTATGCAGCAATGACTCCTTCTCATCATACGATTGATAGTTTTGTAGAAGAAAAAACACAAGTTAATGATGCCAGCAACAAAAATCACACACGCAGCCAAATTTTATATAAAAACAGTGACCAAAAACTTTTAGTTGCAGAATTAATTCAAGGAAATCAAAAAAATATAGCTGGCTACTGCCGATTTGAAAAAAAAGATCTACAAACGATGTACATCAATTTTATTGTTGTTGCAGAAGAATTCCGCAAACGCGGTATTGCTCAGCAACTCGCACGCGCAGCGATGAGCACATTTGATGGAGTAACTGAATGTAAATTCCGCGCATTGGTCCATTATGATTTTATTAATGATCTCTATGCCAAACATGGTTGTGAACAAATAGGGACCATATCTCTTGATGCTACAACAGGACAAATTTCCACAGATCCCAATGCACCAATCACTCACATTGATTATTCATACACAATAAAAAAATAAGCCTTTTTATAAGTAAACCATATGAAATCGAAATGTATTATTAAATTAACTATTCTATCGCTATCTTTTATTGCACAATGTTGTGAGTTTAAATTTTATGTGACTCCCCAGGGTGATTTATATGTCATCCCAAAGGAAAATCATATTATAATACGACCTGCAACATCAAATGATTTACTTGTACTTGAGGTAATATCAAATGAATATTATCAAAATAATTTTAAATCTGTGTGGGAAAAAAATTATTCATCAATAACTCCTTCTCAACATACAATTGATACTTTTATAAAAGAAAAAGAACGGATCAATCGCATGTACAACATAAGTTATACAAATAAACAAACATCAAGCGAAAAAAGTGATCAAAAACTTTTAGTTGCAGAATTAATACATGCATATCCAGTATTTCCACTTACTCGTCTTAAAAAGGAAGATGCAACTGCGAGAAAAATAGTTGGTTCCTGTCGGTTTGAAAAAAAAGATCAAGAAACAATACGGATTGATTTTGTTGTTGTTGCCCAAGAATTTAGAAAAAACGGCATTGCTAAAAAACTTATAGAGAATGCAATAAAAAGCTTTGATGACGTTACTGAATGTACATTCCGCACATTAATCTTCAATGATTTTAGTAATGATTTTTACATTCAACATGGTTGTGCAGAAAAAGGAAGCTTATCTCTTAATCCCAATACAGAACAACCCTCCAGAGATCCTTATGCACCAATCACTCATATCGATTATTCATATGCAATAAAAAAGTAAATCCAAAACACAATTCAAAGGAGAACATCGATGTTATCAATCAACAAACAGCAAGCAGCTACAATACTGTTTTTAAGCTCACTACTCTTTTCAACAAACAATCACGCAATGATCGTACAAAAAACCAACAAAGCTGTTAAAAAAATAGATCTCAAAAAAATAGCAGCGCGCAATATTTCATGGGGATGTTTTTATATTGTTCCACAACAAAAAAGTATAATTCTTGAACGGTTCGGTAAATTTAAAAAAATATTACAACCAGGTATCCGCTTTAAATGGCCTTTAATCGAAGAAGCACGAAAAATAGAATGGAGTTACATTGCATCAGATGATAAACGTTACTTTAACATGATTTCTCACATAGATTTACGAGAAACACCACATAACATACCATCTCAAAAAGTTATCACTCAAGACAATGTGGCGATGACGATTAATGGCATACTCTATGTTTCAATTTCAAATCCGGAAAAAGTTGCCTATGCCGTCAATGATATTAATGCTGCTATAGAACAGTTAGCACAAACAACTCTACGTGATGTTATTGGTTCTATAACGTTGGATGATACATCAAAATCTCGTGATGCCATCAATAAAAAATTAAAAGTAAAACTCCAAGAATCAGCTGACCGTTGGGGTGTTGTTGTTAATCATATTGAATTAAAAGAGATTCTTCCTCCTTATGATATTCAACACGCTATGGAATCACAGATGAAGGCTGAACGTGAAAGACGTGCGGCAATTTTAACTGCAGAAGGCCAAAAAACGGCCGCGATTCTTCTTGCTGAAGGTAAAAAAGAAGCCGTTATTAAAGAAGCTGAAGCTAAAAACCAAGCGACAATTCTTGATGCAGAAGCTCGAGCAAAAAAAACAATATTGGAAGCGGATGCCGAAGCAAAAGCTCGTTTTGCATTGGCAGATGCCGAAGCGCGTGGTATGAAAATTGTTCAAGAAGCAGCTCCTGAACACAATGCATTAGCATATTTAATCGCTACCAAATATATCAGTGCACTACCGGCTATCACTGAAGGTAAAGCGGGCAAAACTGTTGTTGTTCCTTATGATGCAAATGCATTAGCCGGCGTAACAAGTATTATTCAAAATTTTATTACCGATGCAAAACGTGAATAGAGCGAGTTATTATTAAACAAAAAGAGCGCTGATGAATATCAGCGCTCTTTTACTATCTCAAAAATAAAAACTTATTTCTTAACGAGTAACTTTATAATAGTAAGCAAGTATACCCATCAAAGAAACACCTGCTAATTTTCCCCAATGGTTGGTGAAGAAATTTGAGAAGATACTTATATAACCATCTTGTTTTTTTTCA
>DATAXH010000189.1:0-4467 GCA_036266775.1 Candidatus Babeliales bacterium
AAAAGCTGATAACTTAAAAACGCATTGCTTTTCTGTTCTAACAGTGCAGTTTTTACACCAGCTTTTTTAATTTCATTAACACGATCATACATATCTTCCAGCGAATCAAACTGATTGACCAAATCAACTGCAGTTTTTTTACCAATTCCATTAACTCCCGGAATATTATCAGAAGCGTCTCCAAGGAGTGCAAAATAAAATGGTAATTTATCAACCGGAAAACCCATTTTATCTTGTATTTCCACAGTATCAGTCAATTGTTCTTTAAAGGCATCGAGTAAATATATATTTTGTCCAAGTGTTAATGCTTGTCCCATATCTTTATCAAGAGTGACGAAAACAACAGTATTTTCTTTGTCCTCAGTTAATGTTACCCAGTCTTTTGCCAAAGAAAACATTAAATCATCTGCTTCAACACCTGATTGTTCTATTTGTGGCATACCAATTAATTTGGCAAACTCTACAATATATTTTTTTTGCTCAAATATATCACTCGGCGGTGCTTGACGCGTTGCTTTGTATTCGGCAAACATTTCATGTCGTGTTGTTTTTCCTTTGCTATCCCACACCAACACAATATATTCCGGTTTATATATATCAATCAGTTTTTTCATCATGCGACAAAAACTAAACACTGCTTGCACTGCCATGCCTGATGGTGAATGCAATGGTTTAAGGCCGTAATATGCACGGTATAAAAATGAAGAGCCATCGATGAGAAATAATGTTTTTTTAGGATCAAAATTCATGGGTTACCTATCTAACCTTCTCCGCGCTCATCCTGAGCTTGTCGAAGGATTAAAGCGCTTAATTCTTCAACAAGTTCAGAATGAGCGCAGCAGTACAGATCAAATATTTTTATCTTATAGTACACCAAAATGTAACAACTGTGCAGCCCAAAAAAAATCCCCAGATCAACAATAGGATCTGAGGATTAAAAAATTCAACTTTTACAAAAAAAATTATTTTATCGCTTCTCTTGTTTCATACATTGCATCGCGCGACATACTAATTTTAATAACATTTTTATCCGGGGTAACTTTTACAAAATAATTATTTCTTGGTTTATTATTTTTTATACAGGTCAACGGTGTAATAGTTGCCAAAAATTTCTTATTGTCTAGTGTATATGGCACTTTAACAGTCTTCTGTGTTGCAACCGAATCAATAAGAGCTTTTTCTACAGCTTTACAATCATCATCATTCAACTTAACTGCTTCAGTAATTTTTTTACCCACAAAATCTGAAGGCTGCACGGCATATTCCATATTTTCAGCAGAATATTTTCTGATATGCCCCTTCTGACCAAGATAAAAATTTAAACGAGATGCATTGCTGTTTTTTTGCTCCATACTCATCACCGATCCTGTTGCACACACAACAAATAGTGATACTACTACATGCAATTTCATCATCTTCTCCTTCTTTTGAATTTCTGAGAATCAAAAATTTAAAACTAAAAAGATTACATCTTATTTATAGTTTTCTACAATTTTTACCAAATATGCGGATGTTCCTGTTGTGCTTAATGGTGTAATAGTTGCTCTGAGATTTCGTTTTTCTAAGAGAACTCGTACTGTTTTTCTTCTTTCCATCGCCATACAACATCCAGCTATAAATGCTTTATTATCTTTGGCATTCAAACTAAGGACATCTGTAACAGACTTTCCTAAAAAATCATGTGATAGATTCAAAAAAGCCATATGTTGTTCTGAGTATCCTGTAATCTCTGTATTACGATTTAATGTAAAATCTAAACGACGCGGCTCCATACTCATCATACTCATCACTGATCCTGTTGCACACACAGCAAACAGTGATGCAGCTAATAATATATTCGATTTCATCATCTTCTCCTCTTTTAAATTATTGATTTTCCTCAAACACTTTAACTTTATCCCATGGTTTAATTTTTAGCAAAAAACCTTGATGATCACGATTATCACTTTCTATCTTCATTAATGAAATTTTTGCTAAACATTGTTTCTCATTAAATTTAAATAACACTTGTCCTTTTCCATACTTTTTAGCATCATCACAGCCTTGATAAATAACTCTCGTAGCATTTTTACTAAAAGGCAATTTAGTATTTTCTCTATTTTTATCAAATGGACCAAGATATGTGGTTGTGCTGTAATTTATTATAAAATGTTGTTTTTTATTATCTTCTTGCATACTCATCAATGATCCTGTTGCAAATACCATTAATGATATTCCTAAAAGTTTCATTTTTTTCCTTTCCCAAAAATATAACTCACTTTTATTTACCACGATTATACTATATCATGATTCATACATTTTTAATCTTTATTCCAAAAAGGTACACTATGCACAAAAATATTTTTCTTTTTATCGCACTCGCGAATTGTAACCATGCAATAACAATGGAATTACCCTACTCTGCTGAAGCTACAAAGGGCAAGCCAGAAACTCATCTACTCGTTATTCCCGGACAAAATGGCATGGGCGGTCAAAATACAGATATAGTTTTACCATACTTTGCATGCGATAAACCCAATAAATATCTTATTCCAACACCCTTAGAATCACCTGATTTTGGACAAGATAAATGTCAAAATTTTGTTGATGCAATAATAGACACATATAGGAATGAAAATAGACAATATATCTTTCATGCATCTTCACAAGGCACAGCAACTGCATTAAATTATACCGCTAAAAACCCACAACATATTAAAGCTCTTATTTTAGAAAGTGTCATGCTCACCGGCAACAGCGCTATATTCCACACCGTTGATAATATGATGATGCCAGAACAAATCGATTTACCAGAAGTTAGTTATTACTCATTACCTTATACAGCAAAAAGCTCATTTCCTAATTATGCACCAACTGGCGAGCAGCCAATCAACAACATTGATGCATTATCTACTGATTTACCTATTATCATTTTGCATGATACCAAAGATTTTCAACTGTCTTTTAAAGATGCGCAAGCATTGTATGCATATTTAACTGAAATAAAACAAAATAAAAACGTATATCTTTTTGCTCAAGAAAGTGAATACGGTAAACATATTAACTTATTAACAAATAAAAACTGGGAAGAAATAGGCGCTATCAACACCATTTTAAAATTGCATAACTTATTGCCGTTTGATCGCGATCAAGTATTCATTAGTTTAGAAAAATATCAACCAAAGGTACAACAAGAATGGCTTGATCACTTTGAAACAATGCGTAATAAAGAACAAAATTTAGAATGTGTTGATAGTTCAATTAAATCAATGGGTGTCATGACAGGATTATATGCAGTGGGCAAATGGATTGGTTTAGTTTAAAATAAGTTCGCCCACTTCGACAGGCTCAGTGCGAACGGGGAGAAAAGTTTTCTACTTCCGTTCGTGTTGAGCTTGTCGAAACATACGAACGTTAAAAAAACCGGAATAAAATTTCCGGTTTTTTTTATTTATGCATAATTTACTTAATTTATTTTTGAGCAATCAACTCTAATTGCGATAGTATCTTTTTTTCATCATCCCACATACAAGAAAACTGTGCTTTCTGAGAATTAAGAGCCTCAATAATTTCTTTTGCTTCTTGAGCAGTAATTTCTCTCATTTCAAGAAACTCTTTACTGAGCGTATCTTTTTCTAAATATCTTATCTGTTGAGTCTTATTTATCTTATATAACTGCCGTAAAGTAAATTGTCTTCCACGATCAGTCCATGCACAAGAAGATTTGTCTATATACGCATAGCTCATAGAAAAAGAGGGCAATGTGTATTTACTACACTCATTATTAAGCCAATATGTCTTCGCTTTGTATGCAACAATTTTATCTGCAAATGGTTCTGCATCTTGCCACTTTTGAATTGGCTGCAAAGTATTATTTTCCATTGCATGCACAAAACCACCAAAAAACAAAGTTGCCATTAAAATAAACTTATTATGCACCATAAAATTCTTTCGTAAAAATTATCTAACTTTACTTTTTATCACACATCGCAACTGTTTTGTTTGTATATCCTGTTGCAATGAGACAAGCTTAACATTGATAAACAGATCTGACGATGATAACCGTTTAATAAAGACCGTTGCATGTTCAGAGGTTGGGCACAATAACGTAATTTCACAATCTTTTTTATTAAACTTAAGTGCCTCTAATGTTACCCCATCACCACATGCTTGCATAACTGCTGCAATATATTGATGAGGATTTTTTGGTGCATCATTATAATTTTCTATTTTTTTTGTGCGAATACGAATATTATCATGCTCTGTTGTAAGTGCGTCTTTTTCTTTTACATGTGTTCCATACTCTTGCGTTGCAACACGTAATTCTTTCACTTCTTTATGTAATTCAATATACATCAACAGTTGCGGCACAATAAAATATGCACTCAGTATGACCGAACAAATTATCACAAAAAATGTCGCCACAAACCAGCGCTTAATCGCATACTGTTTTTGCGGTGACAATGTTGTAATAAAATTAACTTTTTT
>DATAXH010000190.1:0-1540 GCA_036266775.1 Candidatus Babeliales bacterium
CTCCAGTATCAGTAACTTCTAAGCCGCGTGTAATATTATAAATATTTTCTATTGCAATGCATCGCACAACTCCATCGCCAAGCTGTTGTGCCACTTCAATACTCGCTTTTTTGTGTGGAGTATTATTATGTGCCGGAAAAAGAATTTGTAATTCATTTAAAATATCAGGGGTTGATTCCGGTGGAAATTGCACATCCACAATAGTGCCCGTGATAGCAAGAACATAGCCATTTTTTAATTGATTCATGATGATGCACCCTGTGCATAAAAGAATGATAAATCCTATATATTACTAACCTAAACCATGCACTCGGGTTTGTAAAGAAGACTTGCCATTATCCCTATAATATAATAGCTTCGTAAGTAATATAAGCCTAAAAAAAAAGGATATTTTTATGCACAAAATTTATTTTTTTATGATTGCAACTGCTGCTATGCCACTTATATCGATGGAAAAACCAAGAATTGAGATTACTCTTACTTTATATAAGCAAACCGAAGAGGAAATGTTTCGTACTAAAGACATGAATATAAAATGTGATGAAGACGACAAACATGCGTGTGAAAGATTAGGAATTTCATGGCAACCAAATGCAACTGACAACACTCAATATTTTATTCAAAAAGCAAATGTCGAAATTTCTGATAAAGATTTGCGCTGCCATTATCTACGTAACCCACAGTTCTCTGCTATATTTGCTACTCCTGATACAATCATTGAATCAAAAATTTTAGTTGATTTTCCACGCAGTTTACCTGCTTGTTTTATTGAAAGATTTAAAAATGAAACATCAGTTACCCTTCATAATGATTTACCGTACGAAATAATTGTTACATTAAATAAAATCAAAAAACATAATTCTCAACCAAAATCTTTTGATAAAAATGATATTTTAAGCAGTATTGCAGTACTTGGAATAATTGCATTATTCCTACATTCTTTGTCACAATAATTTTCTTTATAGCGTACAAACGCAATAAAATTGGCTAAAAACAACAAAGGGCTTTGGAATTACTCCAAAGCCCTTTTTACATTGCCTCTCTCGTAAAAATGATTATAATGAAAATATATTACTTAATCATAAAAACTATATATTTCATGCAAAAAACTTATTTTTTTATAATAGCAGCAATATCCACAATAACTTCTACCATACCAACTCTGTGTATGGAAAATTTATTATTAGATGCTACAAAAGTACCAAAATTCGTTGTTAAGGTTCGTGTAAAAGAAATGAGGCAACAATCAATGGAATCAATGGAGCTCTTTGGCAATAGTACAGAGGACAAACATGCATGTAAAATATTGGGAATTACGTCAAAAGAAAATCATCAGCGATATTGGGTAACAAAAGCTAATACTCAAAATTGTCATACTTTTGAAAAAACAGATTGGTTAGTTGAATATCCAACAGGATTACCGCAATGTACTCTTTTAAATGAAGATAATCGCAGATTCAACCTCGAAGTGCATAAGCAACATTGATGCCAGTTAACTGGTAAAAGACCTCGTATGGAGTTTGAAAATTTAAAGATTTTC
>DATAXH010000191.1:0-2732 GCA_036266775.1 Candidatus Babeliales bacterium
TTCGAACGTTCGTTTTATCTTATCAGGCACATCTGCCCATTCAGTATGCTGATCTTCAATTGGTTTGATATAATAATAGATATCTTCAGGATCAAGATCAGATAAATCAGCACCCCAAGATGGCATTGGTTTACTTTCAAAAATTTCTAACGCCTTGAGGCGAAATTCGAGCATCCATGCAGGTTCGTTTTTTTTGCGAGAAATTTCTTCAACTATATTTTTATTTAAACCTTTTGGGGTTTTAAAGAACGGTTTAGAGATTGATGTTTTTAAAACCATCATACCCCTTTGTTTCTAAATCTTGCGCAACCTGAGCATCACCGGAAGAAACGATCTTTCCATCGCATAAAACATGCACATAATCAGGAACGATATAATTCAAAATTCTTTGGTAATGCGTAATCAAAATAACAGTCATATCTGAATTTTCTGTGCACGCAAGCTCAATACCTGCAGCAACAATTTTCAGCGCATCAATATCAAGACCAGAATCAATTTCATCAAGGATTGCCACTTTTGGTTTTAAAAGCAACAGTTGCAACAGTTCAAGTTTCTTTTTTTCCCCACCAGAAAAACCTTCAAGACTTCTTTGAATAAAAGATGGATCAATTAACAGCTGCTCACAACGAGCGGTCAGTAATTTTTGAAAATCAGCAACTGAAATGTGCTGTCCTGTAATCGCAATAAACCCTTCTTTCAAAAAGGCTGCCACCGATACTCCTGGAATTTCGCACGGATGCTGAAAAGAAAGGAATAAACCTTTTTTTGCGCGCTCATGAACTTGCGCTGTTGATATGTCAAAATCGTTTAAAAGAATCGATCCTGATGTTATTGTATAACTCGGGTGTCCCATCAAACTGTACGCCAAACTACTTTTGCCCGAACCATTTGGTCCCATAATGGCATGAATAGCTTGTGAACTGATCTTCAGATTAATATTATGAAGTACTGCTTTATCATTTACAGAAACAGAAAGGTTGTTAATTTGCAAAAAATCATTGTTTTTCATAACATAAGTATACTAAAAACCAATATATATTAAAAGATCGTCCTACCAGGAGCCCAATGAAATCATTCACAAAAAACGTTCTGTCCTGTTGTATGCTCTTTGTCTCTATGTTTACCATGACCATGGAACAATTAGATTCATCCCTACAAAATCAAAGAGAAAAAAATGGAGTAGTGTACTGTGACTGCTCAGTTATGATTACTCATAGAACAGAATACCCCATACGATATGCAATACAAAAATATCATAATATGCATCTCTTTAATAAACCATCCATGCCCCAAGATCCCCTTGTTTTATGCGATATCAAAGAACCAAAAATAGATTTTTTATTTACACTACCATTACCAGCAAAACAGGTCATCAACAATTCTGATGGAGACGTACTACAATTTTATGCAAAACCTGGAGCTTTAAATTTTAAAAATAAAGATTTTAAGAAAAAACCTGTGATTTTCACGGTCAAATTAGCACATAATCCCAATCTTTATGGAAAAACTTTTACGGAACAACTAGAAAGGGATTTACATAATTTTTTTATCCAACCATCTGTCATTGATCCTGACAACGCACAAGAACTTGAAAATGCTGGTATAATAACTTCACAAACGATCATTAAATCTGTTATAAGTACGCGCAATAATAGGATATGCTACAAAAACAAACAAAAAAAAATATTCTCCCATGGACCACATAACAATGGATCAAATAAAGAAAAAATAATAGTAGCAGCAGCAATGCCAAGCAATCAAAATAAATTTTTGTCACTGCAATGTCGAGAAATGAATGGGACTTTTAGAAAAGACTACTAAAATAAGCTCTTAATATGACTAAAAAAATACACAATCCTCATGCTGGAGAAATGTTAAAATTTGAATTTCTTGATGAACTCAACATGAGTCAAAGCGCTCTCGCGAAAGCTATCACTTGTTTTTTAATCAACGCTTAATCTATTCTATATTAACTTTTTATAAAAAAATGAAGGAGAGCTTTATGCCATATAAAGTTGGAAAACAAACAAAAACTAAAGGCTGGCCAATTTTAGAACATAAAAACGGCAAATGGATAGTCATTGCGCATTCAAATACACAAGAGAAAGCAGAAGCAAGTATTCGTGCAAGACATGCCGCAGCAGGAAGAAAGTAAATCTTAAGCAATAATACGTGCGTATTCAGCTAAAGAAATAATACCCTCTTTAACTTTATGCGCACCATCGTTTACCAATGTTTTCATGCCATCAGTAACTGCTTGATGACAAATTTCATCAAACTGAGGATTATTAATAATCATAGATCGTAATTCAGGGGAAATTTCTAACAACTCAAATATACCCACACGCCCTTTATAGCCAAGATTATCGCATGATATACATCCGGGCGCTTCATACACCACATTCATATCAGTAATGCCACACTCTTTTAATAATTTTTTTTCTTCTGGAGTTGCAGAACGACTAATACGACAATCAACACACAATTTCCGCGCTAATCTTTGTGCAAGAACTCCGGAAAGTGCTGCATTGATTAAAAATGGTTCAATCCCCATATCCATCAAACGCATAATTGCACTCGGCGCATCTGTTGTGTGCAATGTGCTCAATACTAAGTGCCCTGTCAGTGCAGCTTCAATCGCAATACGTGCAGTCGTTTTATCTCTAATTTCACCCACCATGATAATATCAGGATCTTGACGCACTAAGGAACGTATCCCTTTTTCAAACGTA
>DATAXH010000192.1:0-3299 GCA_036266775.1 Candidatus Babeliales bacterium
GATGTTTAGTGTCAACATTTTTTATAATGCCCACAATTATACCATATTCATTAATTAAAAATGTCCATCGTTTAGGAAGACCAAGTGTCCACCACCAAAATCCTTTGTTAACTCCATAATCTTTGAGCATTTCTTTTGTGCCAATGAGAAGCATAAAAGGAAGCTGATTTTTTTCCATAAATTTTTGTTTACTTTTAATTGATCCTCTACTTACACCAAGAACGGTAATGCCAGCTTTTTGCAATGCTACATAATCATCGCGCAAACTACATGCTTCTTGTAAGCATCCAGAGGTATTGTCTTTTGGATAAAAACAAAGCGCTATTTTTTGTCCTGTAAAATCACTGAGCGTTACGGGTTCTCCATTTTGGTTAAGTAAGATAAAACGAGGGGCTACGTTACCAATTTGCAGTTGTTGTTTTGCTGCATGAGAATTCTGGAAGGTAATAAAGCAAAAGATGCTTGTTAGAAATACAATCAGTTTTTTCATCATGGTTCCTTTACATGTATCCCTTACGTTCATCCCAGCTGGGGAAGATCGAACGCAATGAGAATGTGTTTATGTAATAAAATCCTTTATACATAATAGAGTATATCATATTTAAATTGTTTTGGCTTCAGCTATTTTCAAATTTCCTTTGATACTATGAAGTGCAATAGTTGCCTCACCTGATCCGATAGTTCCATCTACCTCTTTTTTAAATTTATTCCAGGCAAAGCTGTTGAGTTGCGTTGCATAAGATTTGAGGGTAATAATGTGGTCAGACATGAGCGTACCATGCGTTGTATGCCCCTTGATTTCTGCATTGGTATCTGTTGGTAATGCAATCATGATGTTCCCTGATGTTGTTTTTAAATCAACTGTACTGGTTGAAGGTAATATTTTATACGCAATATTTATTTTCCCTGTAGCTGAATGTGCCATAAAGCTATCTGCTATATTTTCTCCACTGATATTTCCTTGATATGTTTCTACATCAACAGGTCCCAGAGCATTTGCGACGGTGATTGTTCCTTTTTTGAGTGTACGAGCTGATACCGGTTTTTTATTGTTGGTGATCATAATATTATCATTGGTGACCACGGTAATTGCCCCGTGAATATCTTTGATAGATGCATCTCCTGTGCCTGATATGTTGAGTGTAACATTAAGAGATGCAGGAACAATGAGTTCATACTCAACTAATCCTGCAAGTTTTTGATTGATATGTTTGGTAGTGATGGCAAGATGATCAGGTGCGTTTGAATCAACAATAACTTTAATGTGATGTAAGTCTGTCTCTTTTTTTGCCCGTTTTGTTGTTTTGAGGAATATCGAATTTTTTTTCCAACCTGTTTTAATGGTAATTGGTCCATTAATATTATTGATGGAAATGCTATTAACAGATGTTGCTGGTAATTCACGTTGATCAATTTTTTCAAATTTATAACTGTTGAATAAAGATGTGATTTTTTCAAGCGGAGACGCGGTAATTATTGAAGAGGTGATGGTAGAAAAAAGTATTATATACACAGCTTTATTCATTGACTATCCTTTTATATAAATGCTTGTTCTTCTAGCTTCATGCGAAGAATGAAGCGTAAATAGCATACAAAAAATGTTGCACTAATTCAAAGAGCAGTGCAATGAGGAGATAAAGATGAAATTTTTAAGCAGCCAGCAATATGAAAAAGTATATGCGATTGTGCACGCAATTGCCCAACACAAAGGACGGGCATTATTAGTGGGTGGTGCAGTGCGTGATATGGTGATGGGCAGACCAGTAAAAGATATAGATATTGAAGTATATCATCTTTCTGAAAAACAATTAGAAGATATATTACGTCAATTCGGACCAGTAAGTTTGGTAGGAAAAGCTTTCGGTGTGTTACGTATTCACGGTCTTGATGTTGATTGGTCTTTGCCGCGTGCAGACAGCCCAGGACGCAAGCCAACGGTAGTTATTGATCCGCATATGTCAGTTGAGACTGCTGCACGGCGTAGAGATTTAACAATGAATGCGATGGCATTAGATTTAATGACTGATGAATTAATTGATCCATGTCATGGACTGAGTGATATTAAAAATAAGATACTACGTACACCTGATGCCCGTTTTTTTATACAAGATCCCTTGCGTTTTTATCGTGTAATGCAGTTTATTGGGCGTTTTGAAATGCAACCTGATAATGAATTAAATACATTGTGTATGCAGATGGATATTTCACACGTTTCGCGTGAACGGATTGAAGAAGAGTTTAAGAAGCTTTTTTTATTGTCACAGCGGCCATCACTTGGTATTCGTTGGTTGTATACAATTGGACGTTTACAGGATGTGTTGCCAGAACTTGCAGCTACAGTCGGTGTAGAACAGAATCCGCAATATCATCCAGAAGGTGATGTTTTTGAACACAGTATGCAGGCAGTTGATGCTGCAGCGACAATTGCACATACATATGATAATGATTTTGATAAGCTCGTTTTATTGTATGCAGCACTTTGCCATGATTTGGGTAAAGTCACCACAACAAGGGAAGTTGACGGGGTTATTAAAAGTATTGGACATGAAAAAGAAAGTAAAAAATTAACTCGTATTATGTTGAAACGTATTACGCACAATATTGATATAATGAATGCAGTATCATCATTAGTTTTATATCACATGACTCCATTACAATTTATTGCAAATAATGCAAAATTGCCTGCATATAAAAGATTAGCTAATAAATTAGCGCATAACGTCAATGTGCTCATGCTCATTGATTTGTGTATTGCTGATAAGCGGGGACGAAATGGAGATGGATGTGAACCTTTGACGTGTGATTTTCCTGATGTGGAACTGTTTAGAGAAAAAGTTCTGCAAGCCGGTGTCGCTACAAGCACAATTGAGCCGATATTAAAAGGTGCAGATTTATTTGATTTTGTGCAACCTGGTCCATACATGGGAAGATTGTTGCTTCTGGCATATGAAAAACAGATTGATGAAGATATTACTGATAAAAGTATTTTAAAAGAATATGTTAGAAAAATAATGAAAAAAAAGCTATAATAATATGCAAATGTATTCCATATATTATTAATAACATGAAGGTTTTTTATGAATAGAGCTTACCAAAAAGCATCATCTTTACTTTTATCTGCAATGATTATGAGTTCTGTACATGGTATGGAAAGTAACAATATTGCAGAAGGAACAACTGAACAAGTAGCTTCTGTTGTATGGTATAAAAAAGGATCTGTACAAATTGCAGCAATAGCAACAACAGTATTGGCTTTATGTGCAGTTGCTGTGTATAAAGGTAAAGTTGCAGTACCAGCT
>DATAXH010000193.1:0-3995 GCA_036266775.1 Candidatus Babeliales bacterium
TTCTTTAATTCCATATTCACGATATTGTTTATCATAATACAAAATAGCTCCTGCCATCGATAATCCAGCATCCATTGTTAAACAACAATGTGGCCCTTTATAATTACGTCTTTTTTCTGCAACCCTTGCATCTATTGCATCACTCCATTCTTTATAATCCATATTTAACCTTCTTGTAATGGTTGGCGTGGTTCTTCTCTGCCTTGCTCTGTTTTCTTCTGATTTAAAGTTCCATCAAAATTCGCTACATGTTTCCATTCTTTATCTTTACCAAATACCTCAAGATGATCGTTATGCAAAGCATCAACTACAACATAGTAGCCTTTTTTTAAAGCATTACATCCTTCTATATCTCTTAACACCTTAAAAGCCCGCTTGCCTTGATTAATATAAATAGAGCGTTCTAATTTTCCTTTTTGCTCAAACTCTTTGGCCCAATCTTCTGTACGATTATACCAAGGTCCATTATAACGCTTTGTATCACCCTCAGTTTGTGTTGTTGCTGCTTCATACAAAACAGATTGTTGTATTTCCGCAGGAAATGCGCAACCTTGATCTAAGCCAATATCTTTGGGTATTTCATGAACCAATTTTGTAGGAAGATCAGCTTTGCCAGCTTTTATATCACACACAAACGGAATATCTTGTACTGGTTGATAACAACCTGCAGCAACTGGAGCAGTTGCACCATTTCTACTTTCAGAAGAAAAACATCCGCCATGTTGTAGTTCATATTTATGCGCTTTTCTGTGCCGACAAAACATTACACAACCAAGAATACCCCATGCGAACACTTGCCCGACAGTAGCAACCACAGCAGCTGGTGGACATGCAATAGCTAATGCAGCTGTTCCTACTGTAGAAACAGGATCAATATTGTGTGCAATAATGTCATAGGGAGTTACGCAAAAGATATGACTTGTTTCAACCGTAAATGTATGCATTTTTTGTTGCTTATGAACTGTTTCCACAGCATCAACACAAACAACATTTCCACTACCGCATAACAGTTGTTCTGAAAGTTGCAATGCTTGTGCACTCACCCAATCATTTCTGGTACAAGAATAAAATTTTTGATGTGGTGCAGCACAAACACAGATATCTTTAATTTGAATTTTTATAAAACAGTCAGCAACGTAATTCATCGTATGTGTAATAGAATAGGGTTGTAATTGTCCCCCATCTGCAACTACAACAGCATTATTACCCACAACAAATTGCTGAATAGGTTTATATCCATGCTCATATCTCACTAACGTCTGTTCAGCAAATCCATCTGGTTGTAATAATCCAACCCACAGTAACAGATGTAATATCATGAAATATAATGATTTTTTTCTTTTCATAGAAGACCTTTTTGAGTTGCTAAAATGCGCAGCCCAAGTATAGCATTACATCACAATAAAAATAGCACTCTTCTAAAAAACCATTGCTTACGGCAAATCAATTTTTATAAACTAAAAAAAGTTTAAAAATCAAACCAAATAATATGGTAAAATACACATGCAATCAAAATTTTTAGTACATTTATTTATATTTTCAGTCATTCAAACAAGCACCATGCAATCCACAGTAGCAATGGAAAATCACTCACAATCATATCAATGGGCAGTTGTGGGTGCTGGAGTTGCAGGTATAACCGCTCTCGCAGTTTTATTAGATTGTGGTGTTGAACCTTCAGCAATTGCTTGGATTGATCCTGAATTTAATATTGGAAGAATAGGAAAATATTACCGAGATGTCCCCGGCAATGTTCAAACAAGCCGTTTAATATTATATGTACAGGGTTGCCCCTATTTTAAAGATATTATTTCCCCCTCCTTAGATGCGCTTTATACCTATAATTCGGATGAATATCAGCCACTCCATGTTATCGCTGATCCTCTGGGAGATTTTACTGCTTATTTGCGCAATCAAGTTGATTCTATGCAAGATAGTATCAGTTCACTCGATTATAACGACGATCATTGGGTTTTACAGGGAACACATCATATAATTAATGCAGAAAAAGTTATTTTAGCAATTGGTGCGTATCCAAAAAGTCTTAATTTTGACGTTCCAGAAATTCCACTTGATGAAGCATTAAATAAAAATACCTTAGCAACATTAGTTTCTCCCGATGATTCTATTGCAGTTTTTGGTGGCATGCATTCAGCAATTCTTATATTAAAATTTTTATCAGATTTATCAGTTAAAAAAATTGTTAATTTTTATCTTGATCCTTATTTTTATGGTGCACCAGGATTAGAAGGTGCAACTGCAGCCTGGGCGCAAAATGTGCTCGAACAAAACCCACCAAGTAACTTAAGTCGTGTACTCAGCACTCCTGAAAATAGAAAAGCCATACTACCGCAATGCACCAAAGCTATTTACGCTATTGGCTATCAAATGAATCCCATTATAGTGAATGGCTCATCGAATCTTCTTTTTGATGAAAATAGTGGTATTATCGCCACAAATTTATATGGAATTGGTATGGCGTTCCCACCAACGGGAATTATCAATGGCCAAAAAATAGCAAGAAATGGCTTAATGACATATTTAACATACGCAAAACGTTTAGTACCTCAATGGGTCAATAATGAAAGATTTAAAGAACCAATTTCTTCTCATAGAATAGATACAGACCCAGAACTACCATGGATATAGTGGCAAAAAAATGCCATGTAACTTGTTCACCAAGAAACATCCATCCAAGTAAGGCTGCAAAAAGTGGTGTCATGAAACCAGCAAATGATAAAAACGTTGCTGAATAACGAGTGAGCAAATAACCATAGAGATTATATCCAATAATATTTGCAATGATCACTAATGCTATACAATAACCGCTCAGCATGACCATCCGTTCACCTGCTATGCCAAAAAGATCAACAAGATATGGTGATACTGCAGTAACTTCTTTGATACCCAAAGATCTTTCAGTACATAACGATAAAAGCAGTGCCAAAATACCGCCGCCCGTCATACTGATACCATTAATCAAAAGCAATGGATATTTACGACTTATAAGATGTTTGACCATCATCCAACCATATGCACTGGAAGTAACTGATGCGATCAGCGCTATTTCATAAATTGATAAAAAACTGACATGTAAACCTATCTTTTCTAACGGTGTTTGCGCCATCAAAATAGGAATAAATCCTACAAAACCTATGATAAGTCCACATATTTGGCGATATGACAACCGTTCTGAAAACAAAAAGTATGAAAAAATTGCGGTAATGAATGGCGATAAATTATACAACAAGCATGCTTTTGCTGAAGTAACATATTCTAATGCCCAAAATTCAAGGGTATATGCACAAAAAATATGAAACAGTACAATACATCCAAAAAGCCTATAATCAGCTGGATGTATAACTATTTTTTCTTTTTTAATGAATCGGTAATATCCAAGAAGGAGGCCTCCGCCCAATATCATGCGCATACCGATAAACAAAAATGGTGGCACGTATGCCAACGCAGCTTTTCCAAGGGTAAAGGTACTTGCAAAAAGCAAATACATAATAATAATTAAAATCATGGATACTCCAAAAAGAACGCTTTATTTGTTGCCAGTCTAGCACATCTGTTGCTTTTTTTAAATAAACTCTGCAATAGTAAATATGATTATGTGTATCTGTATTAAAGAACCATAGTAAGGGGGGCGAACAGTATGAAAAATAAAAAAACCATTGTTATAGCAACTTTCTTACTAGGCTCCTTACTCCACTCTCCATTCATCCTCAGTTTATCAACAGACGCAGAGCAAATTCTCAACAGTGAAGATATCATTACAGAACCAATTTCTTCTGATGAAATCCAAGAAACCGCTTCTACTGCAGAGCAGGAAAAAGAAGCTGCAAAAATACAGAGTTGGGATAATCATTTAGATGCTTTAAAAGAAAAAGATCAGTATTGGGATAAGAATAGTAATACTCCCACCAATGATTGGAAAGAAGAAGCTTTCAGATTAGCCAAAGAAGATCTTGATAAAGATACAACAATAGCTG
>DATAXH010000194.1:0-13154 GCA_036266775.1 Candidatus Babeliales bacterium
TGCAAAAGGATCAATTATTTCACTTGCCGTTGCAGGAAAAAATCAACATCAAGATTCTGGTGGTAAAATTATTCATCTGGCGCCACATACAACATCAACGATCATTGCTAAATCGCTCAGTAAAGAGGGCGGTAGATCAAGTTATCGAGGATTACTGAAAGTTATTAAAGGCGCACATCATGTCAAATCAAAAGTGCAATGTGATGCACTTATTTTTGATGATATATCCCGCACCGATACGTATCCAACAATTGATATTCGTGAAGATTGCGTTGATATTGGGCATGAAGCATCAGTGAGTAAAATTAGTGATGAACAACTTTTTTATTTACAATCACGTGGGCTTACTGAACAATCTGCACGTGCATTAATTGTGAATGGCTTTATTGATGCTTTTGTGCAACTTTTGCCAATGGAATATGCGGTGGAAATTAATCGTCTTATTATGATGGAAATGGAAAATTCAATTGGGTGATGCAGAAGGTCTAAGCCTAAAGAAGATTCTCTCCGCGCTCGTCAGCTTACCCCCATCTTCGATATCTCTTGATGGGGACCCCGATTGGAACGAAGTGGAAATTGGGGCAAAAGGATTTCTTCGAGCGCTCGAAAGATATCCTTCAACAAGTTCAGGACGAGCGCAGAAGAGAAAAAATTAAAATGATTTATGATATAGTGTGTGAATACAAGGTTGGTGAAAATCAACATAAAAATTATTTTTTTCTGATTGAAACAGCGTCAGCTGATCAGCATATTCGTTTTTATGTTGAGCGTAATGCAAAGCTGACAGTAGAAATGTTGATTGCGTCTACAATCAATGTGCATCTTGAGTGCATATTAGTAGGTGAAGGTGCTCATGCAGATATTACCGGAGCGTATATGCTTGGTGCGTTGCAGAAAGTACAGATTACAACATTGCAACATCACGTTGTTCCGCACACTCAAAGTACATTGTTGCTAAAAGGACTGTTGCGCGATAGCGCCCATGCCCAGTATCATGGAACTGTTCGTATTGAAAAAGATGCGCAAGGTTCTTGTGCATCACAAGAAAATAAAAATATATTATTGAGTAATAATGCTCGAGCAATATCAGTGCCAAGTTTAGAAGTATTAACACATGATGTGCGCTGTTCGCATGGCAGTGCAATTGGCAGATTTGATGATGAGCAACTGTTTTATGCAGCATCACGTGGTATTGATGAAAAAAGAGCGCAGCAGCTTTTTGCGAATGCATTTTTATCAGATCTTTTTACGGATGAGATGTTGAAAAAACAAGTATATAAATTACTTGGATAAAAAAATGAGATACTGTTTTTTGTTGTTGCTTATATTATTGGGCTTCATAAGCCCTTTATTATGCAAGGAATTTGCTATGAACAAATTTAAAAAATTACGTGATGATTTTCCTATTTTACACCAAGAAGTGAATGGATATTCTTTAATTGCATGTGATAATGCTTCTACCGCGCATAAACCACAAACAGTCATTGATGCTGTTGTACAATTTTACACAACAATTAATGCTAATACATTTCGCGGTGTGTATCTATTTGCAGAAGAGGCGACCAGACAATATGAAACTGCACGCACAAAAGTTGCTCAATTTATTGGTGCAGATCCAGAAGAAGTTATTTTCACGCGTGGTTGTACGTCTGGCATTAATTTTATTGCGGCAACATGGGCGGATACAAATATTCAAGCTGGGGATGAAATTGTTATCACAGAACTTGAGCATCACTCTAATTTATTACCATGGCAACGCCTTGCACAGAAAAAGGGTGCAATTCTCAAGTTTATTCCTGTTCTATCTGATGGAACTGTTGATCTTTCCAATCTTGATTCTATTATTACCAATAAAACAAAAATGGTTTCAGTTATTCATGTTTCTAATGCAACGGGTGCGCATGTGGATATTGTTCCGATTATTCAACGAGCTCATGCTGTTGGCGCACGCATATTGATTGATGCTGCTCAATCCGCTTCACATCAAAAAATTAATGTGCATGAATTAGATTGTGACTTTTTGGTGTTTTCAGGGCATAAATTATTGGGGCCCACAGGTATTGGCGTTTTATATATTAAAAAAGAGTTACATAGCAAAATTGAGCCATATGAAGTTGGGGGTGGTATGGTTGCACACGTTGAGTGTGATCATGCAACATGGGCGCCAGCTCCACAAAAGTTTGAAGCAGGAACTCCACCAATCGCACAAGCAATTGGGTTAGGAGCAGCAATTGATTATCTTCAGGAACATATTAATTTTGATGAACTCATTGTATATGAAGCCCAATTGTGTGCTCGCCTTATTGATGGTCTTGCTGAAATTAAAGGTATAAAAATTTTAGGTCCAATTCAAGAATTAAAAGAAAAAGGGCATATGGTGAGTTTTCTTGTGGAAAATTACCACAGCCATGACGTGGCAGCTTTTCTAGACAAACGAGGCATTTTTGTTCGCGCTGGGCATCACTGCGCACAACCGTTTGCTCATAAATTGGGTTATGATGCTTCCGTGCGCGTCAGTTTTTATTTTTATAACACTTTTGAAGAAGTTGATGCTATTATTGCAGCGCTTAAAGAGTTGGTTAAATTCTAACACCACATTTTTTCAGTTTATTTGGTAGATGTGATGGTTTATCACAAACAATCGCTTGCATACCAAGTTTTTTTGCAGTTGCTGCAGCTTCCTCTTGATCTTCAATAACAATGCAGTTGTGGGGATTAAGATTATACGTTTCCATTAAATGTTGTAAAATAGCTTCACCTGGTTTTATTTCTTTGATATGTGATGAAATAACAATGCCATCAAAATTCTGTAAAATGTGATTAAATTTTTTTTCAGAAGCTGCATACAGTTCTTTGGGCGCGTTCGCGCAACAATATATCGGGTGTCCGGCTTCTTTTAATCTGTTGATAAGTTGTGTGGTAGATTTAACTGGTTCAATCATGGTGGTAACTGTTTGAGGATCAAGTACAAGATCCATGATATCTTTCATAAGTTCTTTTTCTTTGACGCTACTGAAAAATTTTTGTTCATCCAGCTTTTGCATGCCTTGAGCAATTTCTTCTCGCGCTTGAGCGCATGTTTTTTTACCTTCTTGTAGTTCAACAAGGCAACGTGGCAATGTTCTTTTTTGTAAAGTAAGAATAATATGTGGCTTATGATCTTCATGATTACTCATTTCATGAAGCATGTCCAAACAACGATATCCAGGATTTTTCCAATGTGTTATAGCGTAGCTTGCCAATGTTCCATACCCTATTTTTTTTGCAAAACCAATTTGATTTTCTTTAATGACGATATTCGTGAGATCGAAAATAATGATCTGTTTTTGAGAATTGTCAGGAGCGGTTATTTTTTTTGCGGCTATTGAGTTGGTAATGATGAACAGATATAAAATAATTATAGAGTGATATAATTTCATATCTTCTCCTTTGATTTTTAAATTTTATTTTATCTCTTGTGCTCGTCCTGAGCCTATCGAAGGATATCTTAGAGCGCTCGAAGAAATCCTTCAACAAGTTCAGGACGAGCGCAAGAAATGAATGTTTTCGATTTTAGAAATAATTTTTAATTTTTGAATCTAATTCAGTGTAAATAATTATTTTTTATCTATGCAAGTTATTGTTGAGAAATTTGCGAATTAATAACTATCTTGTACAATAAACTATTGTATTGAGGAATCATGCAGATAGAAATTTATAATAATGCCTTCATGAAAGATTTTGTATGGTAAAGAGCAGCAGTTTATTTGTTGTAGCAACTTTGTGTTTCAATTTTGTCATGATGAAGGCGAGTGATCATAGAATATATTATCCTGTTCCAAATTTTACTAAGGACAAAAGTAAAGGGAGTTCTTTACTATCACCTTTAGTTTTTCTGGGAGCTTTTCAGGATAGGATACCCCATATCCATTTTCCAGATATGGCAAGAGTATTTCACAATATTGATGCATCTTATGTAATACAAATAGCTCAAGATCATAAAGTAATGTTGGGTGTGGCAACCAGCGCAGTGTTATTAGCTTTTTTGATAAAGTGGATACAAAAATTAGAAAAAGTTGGACCTTGGTGCAGTGAAAAATACATAAACATAAGCACATCTGTTGATAATTATACAAATGATTGTATCAAAGAATGTCCAATGCCTGTTCAGCTTGCGATTACACCAATAAAAGTGATGATTCAATTTTTGTGTAATGCTATTAAAAAATATATTGCAATGAATAAAACAACTATTGTTTATTCTGTGGCTGCGCCCGTTATCGGGAGATTAGCTGATTGTGCAATTGGTTGTCCAATTCCTTTCCTTAATTTTACATCAACTGGATGGATTGCAAGTGCGGTTGTTGTTACTAAAGGTTATTTTGATTCTAATTTTGAAAAAGTTGATGAAAAATTGAGTGGTATTGAAACAAAGATTGATAATAATCAATTAAAAATAGTGAGTGAAATAAATGAGGTAAAAAATGAAGTTGGAGTTTTGGGAGGATTGCTACGAGCATTAAGTCAAACATCAGGCAATGTGCAAGATTGTGTAAAAAGTTATGGTGAACAATTAAAAAATTATGGTGAACGATTAAGCAATATTGCATTCAGCATAATTAATCTTGAAAAAATTGGTCAAAAAAATAGTCAGCAACTGGAATCTATTGAGCCACTAGTATTATCATTGAGACAGGAATTGGGATTGATGAAAACAGATATGCAAAAGTTGCTCACACAGAATGCAATGCTTTTCACAGAGAATAAAACTCTTCAAGGAAAATTAGATGAAATGCAAATTAATTCTGATAATCGATTGGATAATTTGGGAAAAGAAGTTAAAGATGGGTTTTCGAGATTAGAAAGTAACAATGAAGATTTACGAAAAGAGTTCGTAAATGCAGCCCATGATATGCGGAAAGGTCAAAAGCAGATATTGTCTGCTATTGGGAATGGGCAAGAGAATAATGATGATGTAGGGCATTTATTACAACCAAGTTCATTAGCCCGTCTTAAGCAACAGTTGAGTTTAACAAACAATCCGAACTACTATTAATTATCTTTTAATAATCATGTATTCTGTTTATAATTTTCTTTGTTTTGAAAAAAGATTTAATAAGGAAGTGGCATGAATGATGGCGTGAAAAAAGCATTATTGATAAGTTTTGTGATAGCAGTTATTGTTGGTGTTATTTGGTATTTGGGATTGTATGAATATTTTTCATTATCATCATTACAAAATAACCGAGCGTATTTAGAAGAAGCAGTAAAAGCAAACTATATAAAAGCAGTTCTCATTTTTATAGCCGTCTATGCAGCAGTTATTTCTTTTGGTATGCCAGGAGTTCCACCTTTGACGTTAGTGGGTGGTTTTTTATTTGGATTTTTACCCTGTATTCTGTATGCGAGCATTAGTACAACAATTGGAACAACGGTATCTTTTTTGGTGATTCGTTACGTTTTGGGAAATTTGGTTCGAGGAAAATATGCTCAAAAATTGGAACGTTTTAATGAAAAAATAGCGTCGCATGGTGCAGCGAGCTATTTGTTAACGATGCAATTAATGGGAGTTATCCCTTATTTTATTATTAATGTTTTGGCGGCATTGACTAATGTCTCGCTAACAACATTTATGTGGACAACATTTGTTGGATCTTTACCTATTTTAGGTATTTATGCTTTTGCTGGAGGGCAATTGTATTCAGTTGAATCGGTTAGAGATATTTTTTCACCATCGATTATAGCGTTATTAGTGGTATTAATATTAGTATCACTTATGCCATTGCTTTTAAAATTTTCCCGTCGTGTGACAGATTTGGAATAAGCTATTTTGATATTTTTAATTAATGTTTTAAAACAAGCCGTGTGAACAATTGCATTTATACCTATTTTTTGTGCTGCAAGCACGTTTACTTCTTGATCATCAATAAACCAACATTGTTGCGGTTCCAATTGATATGTATTTAAGAGTTCATGATAGATTGGTGCGTGTGGTTTATTCGCTTTGACTTGTCCAGAAATGATAATGCCGTCAAATAGATCAAACAGATGCGCATACTTTTCTTTTAATAACGCAAATGATTCAGCATCCCAATTGGAAAGTCCATAAATTTTATGACCTTCTTTTTTACAGCGTTTAATAAATGCCACAGCTTCTGGGGATAATTTTTGTGAATTTACAAAATGTTCTGGCGTAAAAATCATGTTTAAACCATTTTCAATAAGTCTTTGTTCTGCATGGCATGAAAACCATTCAGGGTGGGCAACAATACTTGTTGTAATGAGGTGGCGAATTTCTGAACAACTCAGGGTTCCTTGAAGCCAGGCGTTTAATAATATTGGAAGGGGTTGCCCTTTTTCATCATATGCTTGGTGATAGTGGGTAGCGTCAAAGTTTTGTTCTTTTGCTATAGCATTGAGTGTAGTAAAGAAAGTTGTTTTAAGATGGTGGTCAAGGTAAAGAGGGTTAATTCTTTGTCGAAGAGCATATTCAGCTATATTAAGTGCTCCGAGGTGCTGAAAAGACACTCGTTTATTAGTATGAAAAAGTACGCCGCCAAAATCAAAAATCATGTTCTTTTTTGGTTTATTTGCATGGCAACAAATAAAAGAGATAAAAAGTAAACAGAGGTAGAAACACATTTTCATCATTTTCCCTTTAAAATAGCATATTTCTTACCTCTTTAGCATAACACATATTAATACAATTAGTAAAGGTTGGTGATACATAAAAGTAACCCGACTGTATGGTACAATCGGGTATTTTTAAATCGTTAATAAGGTGTTTACTATTCAATAATTACAACTTAATCTCAACCTGACCAGCTTTTCCTGAAAGTTTTTTAACATATGTAGGTTCTACCCATTCAATATCTACTTTCCATCCTCCAAACATATTATAACCTGGTTGAACCATAATGATGGGGTCTGCAGTTGGATGAGCATATTGTTCTCTGTAAATTTGATCATATACATATGAAATATCCGAATATTTACCACCAATGGTACTAATAGAAAGATAATGTGTTGCAAGATATTGTTCACCAAATCCGCCAAGGGGCATATTTTTAGGATTACCTATTTTTATAGATCCTCCATTGCCAAGAGTTGTTGCTACAAAATCGTGAGCAAGTTTAGCAGGTGCTTCTACGAATTGTATGGGTTGTCCATAGTTACTTTGTAGATAAATTACTGCCAAGGCTGGAGATATACTTATGCAGCTTACTATAAGTACTGCGATAATATTGCTATATATTTTCATAGTTTTCTTTCATTTTTTGATAGATCTTTTTTCTGATTCTTTTTCCCAATCTATGCGTATATTCCAGGTGAAAAAGCTGGGAAGGACAGTGATTATTGCATTGTCGGGGTTATGTTTTTCCCATTCAGTTGGATTAACAATTGATTGCACTTGTGGGGTTAAGTCATACCAGGTACCTCCAGGAGTGCGAATAGAAAGAACACCAGTATTAATTTTTACACGATGTCCATTTCCCATGGTATGAATTGGTTCTGCTCCTGGAAACTTAATGATCATTGAAGGCGAGAGTCCTACGCATTGTATTTGAACCCCATAATTATTTTGTAAATAGACTCCTCGTGTCGAAATTTGTGTGATTGCACATATGCTGATTGTAATCATTGTTAAGAGAGCACTATATATTTTTTGCATAATATCCCTTTAGTTATAAAGCTTCACCGCGATTTTTATAGCCCGCTAAAGCATTATGAATTCTATTAATGCTACTTTTAATATCTTCTATTGCAGGAGCTAGATCAGGATGTACAATACGAGGATTTTTTCTTTCATCTCTTGCTTGTGCTTTTAATTCCTCTAATTTTTTTCCATGCAGTGCTGTGAATTTTGGAGCCATAATTTCTGATTTTAACCTTGAACAAAGATTAATTTTTCCTAATTTCTGTGCTTGGGTATAATCAGCAGAACAGATTTCTGTTGTCTTGCGCGCATAATCTGCTCCGAGTGCACCATTTTTTATGTGTTGTAATCGTGTATCTGCAGTAGTTGCTTTCATCAGAGCATCTTCTTTTTCAAATTGTTTAAGAAGATTTGGATCTATTTCAATTCCAACAGCAGGTTGCGTAATTGGCTGTGGCATTCCTGGGTGTACTTTTGGTACTCCTGTTAGCTCTCTGAGATCTGAAGGTTCAAATGATGTAATTTTTTTACCTTTTGACTCCCAATCAAGTTTTACATCCCATGTTGTTGTTGTGCTGTTTGGGCCTATGATTATGATAGCGTCATCATTGGCATGTCTTGTTTGTTGATTTCTGATGTCAGTTAAAAGATAATTAAGTGAGTGATAATATGAAATCCAACTTGATCCTATACCGGTTTCGCGTATAGAAAGTTCTGGAAGAAAATCTATCTCTCCAAGCATAATTCGCACATTATATCCAATGTATTTTCCTTCTGAATCTGCTGAGGAAATTTTATAATTAAGTCTCATGCCTTGACCGGTTATTGGACTTTTGTAATCATTTTGTAGGTAAACCATTCCTCCTGGGAAAGTTATATTTGTGAATAAGCTTATTCCAAGGATAAAAATATGTGTAAAGAAGGTGAACTGTTTGTTTTTCATGATAAAAGCCTTTTTTTAAATTTTTATTTTATTGTTTTTTTTCTGAGTGGAAATATTGATTCTGGTCTTTCCCATTCAATTTGTATGTTCCAATAGTACGTACCTGATAAACCTTGACGAGGATAAATAACAATTACAGCATCATCTCCATAGTGAAATGGTTGCTGCTCAAGTATATCTCGGAACACATACGATATATCATAATAACTACCGCCTATACTCCGGATGAAAAGATAAAAAAATAGTCTAATTTCTTCTTGTGAACCATTCCCAACTTTAATTGCTGGAAGATCTGTTGGTTGTGAACGCACTGTTTCACGAGTAGCTTGAACGTATTCTATGGGAGCACCATAGTTATTTCGTAAATAGATAGTCAGAGCATGGCTCATTGAAGTTACATTACTCAGAATGAATAGCATTATAAGATTAATATAGATTTTTTGCATCACTTCCCCCCCCTCCTTTTTTTATATTAATAAGCATTTCTGTTTTAATTATAACGTTTGCGTAATACAAATTGCAATACATGACCAATGTTAATTTTTAAATGCTTTGGTATACTAAAGATAGATTTTAGTTTTATGGAAGTAGCACATGCTTAATTTTTATCAAGAAATTCTTATGGATCATTACCGCAATCCCCGTAACAATGGAGTTATTGTGGAGGCTGATTTTAGTGCCGAACAGCGTAATAGTTCGTGTGGGGATGAAGTGCTTTTCACAGGTACAATTAGTGATAATGCGCTTGGCAGGGTTCTTTTTAAAGGTAAAGGATGTGTTATTAGCCAGGCGGCAGCATCATTGCTTTCTGAATATGTTAAAAATAAATCCCTTGATACTGTTTTGGGTCTTGATAAAGATGATCTTATTGCTATGATTGGCATGCAATTAGGACCCGTCAGATTATTATGTGGTCTTTTGCCATTAACTGCGTTACAAAATGGAATACGGGATTATCAAAACAGATTATAAAAAAGAATAGTAATGTTAGATCGGTTAAAGTTACTTGTAGAACTTAATAATCTTGCAGATAAGCTTTTTGTAGATATAACCCCTTCCTATCATCTTGCTCAAGATATTTGGCAATCTATTATCCAAGATCCAACATTTTTGTATAAAGTCAGACAAATCCATGATGCACCATGGCCAGTACCCTTGTGGACTGATAATATTGGTGATGTTATTCCCATTAATCGTATGACGTACCCTCATATAGTCCTTTCTGTTGATGGATCCCAAATTTACCCTGATCGGCATAATGTTTTATCATGTTGTTTGATTAATACTGGATCAGTTGTCTTGCCCTATAATAGGGAAAATAGACGTGTACAATTTTTTTCAGAACCAACAGTCTTTGCAGGAGTTGATGAAAATGGTCAAGCTTTTACGACTGATGGAGTTAATTGCAAACGGCAAGAACTTGAATTGCGCGCTGGCCTTGAATTAAGCAAAAAAATAAAATATGAATATGGTGATGAACCATCTCTTTTGCTGTTTGATGGATCATTAATTTTTTGGCATTTATCATCAAAAGAAATTGATGTCAGAGATTATTTTCTTAATGCATACCTTACACTGTTAGATGAACTTTATCATGAAAAAACTGTTGTGTGTTGGTATATTAGTATGCCAAAAAGTAAAGAATTAATGAGCTTGGTGCGTTTGTATGTATGTAATTTTGATGTTGAAAAAAAAGAGTTATATGAAGCTGTTGATAATGTGATTGATAGTGGAATTATGTACAGTTTTTTAGAACCTTATACACGTTCAATTGTTTTCAGTAATCACAGCGCAATTAGTGCGTATTATCCCAACCATCTCAAACCGTTCTTTTTTTATGTACATGTAGGGAATGAAATTGGCCGTGTAGAGATACCGGCTTGGATTGCGCACGATGAAAAAATGGTAGATTTTGTTGCACAGATAGTTATCGATCAGTGTAGTAAAGGTAGCGGTTATCCCGTGGCATTGGCTGAAGCTCACGAGCAGGCAGTTGTTAAAGGGCCTGATCGTGAATTTTTTTATCACTTTTTACAAAAAATGGGGATGGAAAGAAACCATACCCAATCTATTTCGCGTAAAAGTTTGAAAAAGCGCGGTATTGGAATATAGCCCGCGCTCATCCTGATGCTTCGTCAAGCTCAGCAGAAACACCTACCTTAAGAACTTGCCGTGCCTGCCGACCTGTCCTTTGTAGCTTTAGCGAAAGAGGAAGCCTTGGCGAAGGCAGGTTGAAGGATTAAAGCGCGTGCGCTTTTTTGTTATTCTTCAATTTCATTTATTATGTGCTTATTGTCGTTTATTTTCTCAATTGCATGTTGAACACTATCAATAACTTCTTGATCTCCTATATCCTCAGCTGCTTTCAATGGTGTTGCTCCATTGTTATTTGCAATGGTTGGATTTGCGTTATTATCTAAGAGAGCTTGTATGAGAGCGATATTTTGCTCTCCACTTTCTTCATCTTCAGGGAAATAGTTTTGTATTGCTCGCAATAGTGCTGTATTCCCTTGAGCATCTTGTTGATTGATATTAAGATTTGGTTGTTCTGCAAGGAATGTAATAATTTCGGCATTCTCAGTATACATTAATGGAGTTTTGCCATTATAGCCAGCTTGATTGATATTAGCGCCGTTTTTTATGAGATAATTTATTAAAAATTTATTATCATGTTGCACTGCGTACACCAATGGTGAAGTATATTCTGGGGATTCTGTATTCAAACGATAGGTGAAATCTAAATCAACTTTATAAGTTTTGTCTTCGACCTTAAATCCTTGAAGTAATTTGTTTAACTTTGGAAGTACACCATCATTTTCTTGTTCTTCGATAGGCTCTTTCATTATTTTAGCGAGCATAAGTTGTATTTTAAGTTGTTTTTTGGACGCTTTAGTGTGTAATTCTCTGGCAACCTTCATATCAGCAACATTAAATTGTTTTGCTCGACTTTTGATAAGTTCAAGGTTGAATTGAGGGTCATTAATTAAGTTATTTAAATATTTGTTTGTTCGGGCTAAAGCATTAATGGTTTGAGTGGATTCTTCGAGGGTTTTATCTGTACAACTACTTGCAAGTAATTGAATGATCTCTGTTTGCACATCAGTTGGTAGATTGCCAAAAGGAAAAGTGCTATTGGTTGTTGTTATATTTGTCAGAAATTGTTTAAATCCTGTGTATCCATTAAGAAGTGTTGAACCTGCATATGCAAGCCATCCGGTTTGTGGGGACGTTTCCATGGCATAGGTTTGAGGAATGATAAAGGATAAGAGAGTGATGAGACAACTTATTTTTTTTGTTAACTTCATTATTTTCTCCATTTTTTATCCCGTGATTATTCAACTTTGGAATGAGGTTTAAAATCCTACTATCAGTCTACTAAATTTTCAAACTGAAAATCAATTCATTTTTTGGGCATAAAAAAAGAGGCTGGTTAAAGCCTCTTTAGATCGCTCATTTCTTTATGTTTAACCCAAGAATTTTTTGAAAAAACTTGTAATAAACCCTTCATTATTGGCTTGTGTACCGATAATATCAGAGTATTCTTGAAGTTTTTTCTTAGCATCAGCAGATATCTTAGTTGGAATAAAGCACTGGGTAAGGATTACAAGATTACCACGGGTTTTACCGCGTAGTTTGTAGAAACCTTCACCAGAAATAACTATTTTTTCTCCAACTGGACAGCCTTTTGGAATTTTGATGGTATGTTTTGTGCCATCAATGCTTTCAATATCTACCTGGCAACCAAGGGTTAACTGAGGATATGTCAACATGACATGACAAATCAGATCATCTTGATCACGCTTAAATACTTTGTCTTCTTTGATACGGATATTTAAGAACAGGTCACCAGCAGGCCCACCATACAGGCCAGCATCAGCTTTTTCACTGACGCGTAGCTCAGCATTGTTGTAAATACCTTTGGGAATATTGACTGTAAATTTATCATAACGCTGTACACGAGATTGACCATTACATGAAGAACATGGTGTTAGGATAATAAAACCTTGGCCGTTACAGCTGCTACATGCTTGCGCATACATGAAAAAGCCTTGTTTAAAGTGCATTTCACCTGAACCATTGCAAGGAGTACAGCTTTGAGCAGATGTTCCCGATTGAGCACCAGTGCCATTACATGTATCACAGCGGAAGTAGTGATGATAAGCTATTTCTTTTTTAGTACCAAGGAATGCTTCTTTAAGGGTAATTTCTATATCTTTGGTTAAAGACAGTCCAGCTTGTGGCTGAGGTCCTTTTTTACGGCGACCTTTTGCAGCACCACCACCAAACATAGAACCAAAAATATCGCCAAAATTTTCAAAAATATCGTCCATATTCATGTTTGCATGACTGTATCCAGCATGCCCGCCACCCATGCCATTATTCATACCAGCATGACCAAATTGATCATATTGGGTACGTTTAGCTGAGTCACCAAGCACTTCATAGGCCTCAGTAGCTTCTTTAAATTTTTCTTCAGCTACTTTATTATCAGGATTACGATCTGGATGATATTTCATCGCAAGTTTACGGTAGGCGGTTTTAATTTCATCAGTTGATGCTGATTTACTAACGCCT
>DATAXH010000195.1:0-3489 GCA_036266775.1 Candidatus Babeliales bacterium
AAAAATAAAAAACTTCTTTTATTTCCACTCTTTTTATTACTCCCTGTTGCAACCCAATGCATGGAACAAATAACTGTTGTTAAACCAAAAACTATGCAAGAAATTCGAGAAGATCGCAACGCTATTTATGCATGGAGAACAAGAAAAGAAATGAAACGGAACTCTTGCTACTGTGGTTTCGATGAATATTTTTTTCAAAATTACTGGACTTCATCTTTGAATGAACTAACAGAGTATAGCTGTAATGATTATAAAAATTTTAAAAAATACCTAAAATGCAACCATGAAGGAGACCCTTATGAAGGCTATTCTGCTTTAGGAATTGCAGCAATGGCGATAAAAAATAAAAAATCTCTCAAACAACACTATTTCAAGAATACAAATTCTTTTAACAATAAAACTAATGTCGAAATATCTTTTAAGGAAAAAAAAACATATATAAAAGATCTTATGGACTTTGGTTTTCAACTAACAGAGAAAGATAAAGAAGTAGATATGCTTAATGCATACGAACAAGCTATAGCAACAAAATTATTTCTTCAACGTTCACAATTTTTATCAAAAATAGAACTGCCTCAAGAAATTGTAGATCACATAGCATTAATCATGTCTCAAATAAAATTATTCTCTTAAAAAACTATGAACAACAAAATAAAAATAATTATCGGCCTGGGAAATCCAGGAAAACAGTACCACTACAATCGTCACAATATTGGTTTTTTAATCCTTGATGTACTCGCAGAAAAACATCACGCTTCATGGCACAAAAAAGGTGATTATGAATACACGGATATTGAAATTAATGGTGAAAAAATCACCCTCGTCAAACCACAAACTTTTATGAACAGTTCTGGTAAAGTAATTCCTGCATTTCTTAAACATGGCATCAAAGCTGATAATTTACTTGTTGTACATGATGAATTAGAAAAACCATTTGGTAAAATTGAATTCAGAACTGGTGGTAGTCACCGTGGGCACAATGGATTGCGCTCAATCATGGAATTTTGCGGGCCAGATTTTATGCGATTACGATTTGGTATTGGTCGGCCAGAAAATAAAGAAGAAGTTGCGCAATATGTTTTGAGCAATTTTTCTGAACCCTCTAACGAGGTTGAAAAATTGATTAATGAAGCGGTGAATATAATTGAAAATGAGTTACAAAAATAATTTATATCTCCCCGCTCGCCCTGAGTGTTCTACGTAGTAAAACGTAGTAGAATGTATCGAAGGGTGCAACATAAAAAAGATATGAAATAGTTAATTTTCCGCTTAACCCTTCGATATATTTTTGCTTCGCAAAAACACTCAGGGCGAGCGGAGGTTGGAATTTTCAAAAAATATTATAAAGATTTATATGTATATTTATTGCGTTGCGCATAGGTTGGATGATCAACTCGGTTATTATTACGATAATATTGACGAGGTTGCATGAATATCGGTTTTCTATGTTTATCACCACGTCGAGCACGATGATTCTCTGTTCTATGATTCATTTCTTCTTCCCATTCAAATTGCGCTATCACTTCTCTCATTCTATCAAGCAACAAAGGTTCTTGCGGTCTTAAAGCAATTTCAAAAATAAAATTTTGCATTTGAGCAATTTGAGCCATTGTTATAACCATAAAACTACCCATGTGAGCAGTATGTGATCGCTGATATTGTTCATACGGCTCAATAGGCTGAACAATAGAATGCTCAGCAGAAAATAGATAACAAAAACTTGTACATCCAAAAATAATAAAAATGCGCTTCATCATCACCCTCCAACTGAAAAAATTTATTTTTCTTGCAGCCACTTTTTGATATCAGAACCTAAGTGTGGATTATATTTTTCCCCGCCACCTTGAATACTGTTCTTTGCAACTCCGCCGCGCAAACCTTGTGTACTACTCAACCATGTTGAAAATATTTTCATATCAACCACATCAGTAAATGAAGATGATACTATCGCATAAAATTTTACGTTGGTATGATCAGCACTTGTAACAATATAAAATCCTGGCAATTTTTGCTCAAACTGATTTGCAATTGTACGCATATCTTCCACCGTAAGATCTGGAATATTGATGCATAAAAATGGCATCGTACCGAGATACTCAACCGATTGTAGCCATTCGGGGATACGCATAGCAACTGATTGTTGTTTTAATTGTCTAATTTCTTGTTGTGCAGATTTCAGTTGTTCTTTTTGTTTAGTTACCACATCAAGAACTTCTTCTCGTGTAACTTTATATTCTTGAGACAATGTTTTTACAACAGCAAAAACATTTTGAAACAGTTCAATTGCACGTGGGCCAGTTACTGCAACAATGCGGCGATGCCCTGCAGAAAGTGCAGAACTTTCAGTAATTTTGAATGTGCCAATATCACCCGTTGCATGTACGTGTGTGCCACCACACAGTTCTGTGGAAAAATCATCAACTTGTACCACGCGCACTTTTTCTGGTTTGTATTTTTCACCAAAGAATGCAAGCGCTCCTTTTTGTTGCGCTTCTTTTAAACTGCAATATTCAATGTTTACGGGAATATTTTCACGAATTTTTTCATTCACCAGATCTTCAACACGTTTAATATCATCGGCAGAAAGTTGACTGTTATAAGTAAAATCAAAACGTAAATAATCAGGATGCACCAATGATCCCGATTGCTGAATTTGTTTACCAAAAATGTGTATTAATGCTGACTGCAACAAATGTGTCGCTGTATGATTTTTCATTGCGTTAGTTCGCCATGTTGCATCAACACGTGATGTAATGGGATCCCCAACCGTTATTTTTACAGGTGCAATAATCTGTGCGGCAATTGCATTACCAATAAAACGTACATTACTGATGGGAGTTTCTGCACCATTAATAATAATCCAACCTTGATCAGGAACTTGCCCACCACCAACAATAAAAAATGGTGATTTTTGAGCAATTACATAACATTGTTCGCCTGCGGCGACAGAATTTACCAACTCCGCCGTCGCTCCATCCTTCGCTAAAAATTTCGGAGGACACGGTGAAGCTATGGCGGACTGGTCGTCATTCACAACCAACGCTGCAACAGTCGAGGTGGTTTGCAGTTCATTGTAACCGGTGAATTCAGAGGTCACACCAACTTCAAGCTGCGCTAATGCATCAACTGTTTTTTTACCTGATTGGCTTTGTTGTTTTTCCATCTCTGCATCAAAACCTGCCATATCAACGGTATAACTTTTTTCACGTGCAACGGCGCCAATCAATTCTATGGGAAAACCGTATGTATCGTACAGTTTAAACGCTTGATCGCCGGTGATACGTTTTGTTTTTTCAGATTCTTCAAAATAACGTTCAAGAATTACTTTTCCACGAATAAGATTTGCAGAAAATTTATCTATTTCACTTTTAAGCGTTGTATAAATAAGATCTTTGTTTTTTTGAACTTCAGGATAAATTGCACCAAATTCTTGTACAACTACAAACGAAAGTTCGGGAAAAATATTTTTGTCAGTTAATTTTTGAACAA
>DATAXH010000196.1:0-3748 GCA_036266775.1 Candidatus Babeliales bacterium
TTGAATATTTGCTAAATACTAGACCAAGAAAATCTTTAAATTTTCAAACTCCATACGAGGTCTTTTACCAGTTAACTGGCATCAATGTTGCTTATGCACTTCGAGGTTGAATCTGCGATATTATATGCTCTTAAAACTTCCAGTATCTCCTTACATTTACCTATTCGATCTATAGCAAGATCATATGGCGTCTTTCCATTGCTATCTTTGATCTCTATATCAGCCGAGAATCTCATTAACCATGTAAGATATTGAGGATAACTCCAATCCCAGGAGCATTGTCCGCCTATCGATCGATGTAATAAACTTCTTTCATCATTATCAACGGCATTACTATTCGCTCCTTGTTCTAATAAATAATAAGCAAGTTCATTACGTTTTTTTATCATTTCTTGGTGTTCATGAGAACGTATATCGAAGTATCCACTGTAATTTGTATTAATATCTCGATTAAACAATACATGATAGAGTGGTGTTTTCCCATTTTTATCTTTATTCTCTAAATCTTCTTTATACTCTAATAACAGTTCTGCCATCTCTTTACTGCGCACCATGTGTAATGAAGTATGCTTGCATCCTTGAGTCGCAATATTACTCTGCGCTCCCGCTTCTAACAGAGTTCGAACTGCAACAACTTTATCTTTCTCTACCATACAGTGTAATAGTGTGTATGAATCATGAGAGGACCCAACTGGCTGCACCCATGCATTAATAATATGAGGATTTTCTTTAATAAACTCTGTATGATCATGAGCATTCATAAAACCAAACATCATTTTTTTATCTATACCATAAGACTGACTTACATCCTGGGATAATTGTTCCATGCCAAAAGTATTACTCACACATAACATACTCACCATAATCATCATGCACAGTTTTTGCATAAAATATCCTTCATTTTTTATAGTACAATCATGTATAACATAAGCATAATTATACAAAAACTTTAACAAAACAAAAGGCGCTCTTTTACAAGCGCCTTTTTTATTCTACAAAAATTTTAAATCATTTATGCATTAAGATACGTCAACACGGCAGTAACAAACGCCATTTTAGATATCATACTATCATTATATGCTATTTGATTGTTATCAAGTGTATTTTCAACTGCAGCAATCATGTTATTGGATATTTCTGATCCTAAAGTGACATTTGCAGCAGTTAATAACAGTCTCACTAAAGATGATTCAATCGCAAAATATTGCATGATACCATTTTGTAGATATCCCATAACATTTCCTGTTATAGCACCAACCCCAACACCCATTGCTAATGATCCAATAGATGATGATAAAAATTGTTGTACCGTAGCATTTTGCATCACATTTCTTTGTGCATTCTTACGTGTGGCAGCAGATACAGAAAAGGGCATCGTTGATAAAAAGAACAATCCAACAAAAATTATGTGCTTATTCATACATACACTCCTTATAAAAAAATTTTGGAACTGGTTAAATCTATATATGTTTTATATTCGATCAAGAAAAATTTCGCAACAATTTATTATCTTTCTTAATTTTCTTTAAAAAATAAGTACACTAATGCGTATGTAACAACGTTTTTAACACCACAAGGAAACATAATGTTCCAATTATTAGTCACTCTATTTTTATTACTCAACTGTTATACAAAAATTCAAACAACAGAAATATTAGATCTTGATATTATTTCTTATGAAGATTTACTCCAAGCAAATCCAAAAGCACTCCAGATATTACATGAAGCGCTGCATACCAAAGGAATTGTTGGTATTCGTAATGTACCTGGCTATAAAGAAACATATGAACAGTTTATTACAGCAACAAAAACATTCAATGCTTTTCCGGAAACAATAAAAGAGCAGTATCAACCAAATAGAGCAGCGGGAGATACATTTCTTGGCTATGAAATAGGAAAAGAAAAATTCCAGCGTGCAAATGGAGAATGGGTCATTGATGATTTAAAAACATCTTATTATGCACTCGTACCTAACAGTAGCCAAAACAAATGGCCTTCTGAAGTTAATTTGCAAGATCCATTTGAAACATTAGGTATGATCATGGCACATACTGGAAAATTGGTCATGCATACAATCGGCCTTCTTACAAATATTCCAGAATTTGATCTTACACAAAATCCATGCACCGGAAGAATGTTATATTATCGCAAAAGTGCTGACAATATAAATCCTTATTGGTGCGGAGCGCACTTTGATCACAGTCTATTTACCGCAATTCTGCCGGCAGTATATTTTGTCAACGGAGAACAAATCTCTGAACCTTTTGAAGCGGGACTTTTTGTACGCACATCACCGGAAAATTCTTTTAAAAAAATAGTCGCTGATGATATGAATGTTATGATGTTTCAGGTTGGTGAATTTGGACAACTGATGAGTAATGATCGCATCCGTGCTACAGAACATCGTGTACACAAAGCAACAGGCGCTATTGAGCGATATACAGTTGCTCTTTTTTTTAATGCACCCATGGATACTCCTGTTTATTCCAGTTCTACGTTAACCGCTGATGTACGATACGGTACAGAAAAAGCTTGCACATTTCGCCATTGGCATGAAGCAAGTTTTAAACGTTATGTGGTTCAAGAAAATGAATAATCCGTATATCTCTTTGTATACAATTATATTTTCCCGTTTAACCCTTCGATACATCCTCCTTCGCATAAAGCTTTCGGAGGACACTCAGGGCGAGCGGGTTTGGTAATCATTTCTTTTCTTTCCGCTCATCCTCAGTGTTTCGTCTTCGAAATGTATCGCAGGATCAGGGACGAGCGAGGGGATACAAGCTACATTCATATCCATATATTTTTTGTATTCAATCAAAAAATTCTTTGCGATTGTTGTTGCAACTTGTGCTGCACCCACACGTTCAACAAGCACAACCATAACAAGTGGGTCATATTCTTTATATTGAAAATGGCCCACAAACCATCCGTGTTCTAAATATTTTTCATCCAATTTTCGTTTGCTAAAATCACTGGTCTGCGCAGTACTTGTCTTTGCGTAAATTGTCATATCTTTTATCTTGCGAACACTTTTCCCTGTACCGCTTTTTACCACTGATTTCATCGACTTTTGTAAGAAGGCAATTGTTTCAGGTTTAATATCAAGAGGATTGGTGACAACTGGCTCATTAATAAGCAATCGTGGCGCAACAAGATATCCGGTAAAAATACTTGCAATCATACATGCAATCTGAATTGGTGTTGCCAATAAAAAACTTTGTCCAATAGAAACCGAAAGTGTTTCACCAGGCCACCAGCGTTCACCTTTATAATCAAATTTCCATTCTCTATTAGGAATCAATCCCACCTTTTCGGGAAATACAATATTTGTTTTTTTACCCAAACCAAATTTATGCGCATATTCCGCAAGCACATCAATATCAATTTTTTTACCAATTTCAAAAAAAAGCGTATTGCATGATTCTGCTACTGCTTTTTTGACTGATATTTCACCATGACCACAACGCCGCGCGCACCAATATTTTCTGCCGCCAAACAATGTATATCCTTTGCAATTCCACAGTTCATCTTCAGAAATAATATTCCGCTCGAGTGCAGCACTAATCGTGACAAGTTTAAACGTAGATCCTGCAGGATAACTTGCATCAAAAGCGCGGTTTAGGAAAGGATTTTTTTCTTGCAATCCTTGCCATTGTTCATGAGAAATAGGATCAAGAAACATATTAGGATCAAAATGAGGACGCGATACAAGCGCAACAATTGCACCATCAGCAGGGTTCAATAC